>UQOJ01000037.1 GCA_900542635.1 uncultured Collinsella sp. | reverse complement strand
ATTCGGTCGCACGGAGAGCATTTCCCAGTTGACAAAACTATAGGAACACCCCCCCGCTGGCTTAGGAGGCTTTAACTTGTGTGGCTTGCGAGCTAGCGTGCCTGCTTAACCTTTGCCGCTGCCTCGACAAACGACTTCCACAGGTTAAAGTCGGTCTCGAGCGTCTTCCACGTGTACTCAGGGTGCCATTGCACGCCCAGGCAGAAAGGCTGGCCTTCGACTTCGATGCACTCGGGAACGCCGTCGGTTGCCTTGGCGACCAAGCGCGTGCTCTTACCTAGATGGTCGACGCAGCAGTGATGTGCCGAGTTGGTCTGGATCAGTCTGTGCCCGCCAAGTGCGCGCTCCAGCAGCGAGCCCGGCATGACCTCGACGGGATGCACAGGGTCGTTGAGCACGTGGGTATGGCGCCACTGCGTGCGGCCCTCGCGCGCACCCAGGCTCGGCACGTCCATGCACAGGGTGCCGCCGGTGGCGACATTGAGCAGCTGCGTGCCGCGGCAGGTGGTAAAGAGCGGCTTTTTGGCGCGGAGCACCTCGTCGACCAGCTTAAACTCAAAGCTATCGCGGATCTCGCAGCAGAGGGTGGGGTCGTAGGGTCGATCATCGCCCCAACGTTTGGGATTGACATCGGGGCCGCCGGGAATGGCGATGCCGTCGGCGATATCGACGTAATGACGGATAACCTCAATGTCCTCGGTGATGGACATCTGCAGCGGCAGGCCGCCGGCGGCAAGGATGGCATCGACAAAGACGCTGGCGATCTCCTCGTTGGGGGAGAGCGTCTCGCTTAAAAACGGCTTTGCCTCTTCCCAGCGCGGCGCGACGAGGATGAGCGGACGGTCGGCGGGGGCGACGTCGACGTGCGGGGTGTATGACGATGAAGTACGAGTTCCGATCATAGGTGTAACTTTCGAGTTTGGATGGTCATGGCGAGCGAACATGGCAATTGGGTTAGTGGCCCTTGATGGAGTTGAGGAAGTCCTGGGCGCGCTTGGTCTGGGGGTGGTCGAAGAACTCGTCGGGCGTGCCGGTTTCCACGATCTGGCCGTCGGCCATAAAGACGACGCGGTCGGCCACGCGGCGGGCAAAGTTCATCTCGTGCGTAATGACGATCATCGTCATGCCCTGCTGGGCCAAGCGCACCATGACCTCGAGCACCTCGTTGATCATTTCGGGGTCAAGGGCGCTCGTGGGCTCGTCAAAAAGCATGGCCTTGGGCTGCATGGCGAGTGAACGGGCGATGGCCACGCGCTGCTGCTGGCCGCCCGAAAGCTGTGCGGGCACCTTGTCGGCCTGCTCGGCCACGCCCACGCGGCTCAGCAGGTCCATGGCGCGCTCACGAGCCTCCTCCTTGGACACGCCCAGCACGTCGACCGGCCCCAACATGACGTTCTGCAGTACGGTCATATGTGCGAACAGGTTGAACTGTTGAAACACCATGCCCAACTCGGCGCGCATGCGGGCAAGATCCTTGCCTTCCTGCGGCAGGGGCTCGCCTTCGATGAGGATCTCGCCCGAGTCGATGGTTTCCAGACGGTTGATAGTGCGGCACATGGTCGACTTGCCCGAGCCCGAGGGACCGATCACAACGACGACCTCGCCGCGGTCGACCGAGAGATTGATGTCGTTGAGGACGTGTAGATCGCCATAGTGCTTATCGACGTGTCTGAGCTCGATCAACGGCTGATTGCCGGTGGAAGAGGTGCTCTGTGCCATGGTGCTCGGCTCCTTATGACTCGAAATGGTAAAGCGTTAGCGGATGATGGTCGCGCCGGTCTTGTGCGAAACGTAGATGGCGGCCTTGTTGATCGCGACGTTGATGAGGATGTAGATGACCGCGATTACCAGGTAGACCGACACGAGGGCGTCGTAGTTGGTAATGAGCACACGGGCATTTTGCATGAGGTCGGGGTAGCTCACCACATAGGCGACGGTGGTGTCTTTGACTACGACCACAAGCTGCGAAATCAACGACGGAATGATAAACCGAATAGCCTGCGGCAACACGATTTTAAAGGTGATTTTGGCCTTGGAGAGACCGAGCGCCTGGGCTGCCTCGACCTGACCGCGCGGCACGGCATTGACGCCGGCGCGGAAAATCTCGGCCAGCACGCCGGCCGCAGCGAGCGCGACAGGCAGTGTGAGCATCCAAAATGACGGTAGCGCGATCTTGTACTGGGGCAGCACCAAAAAGAAGAAGTAGATGAACAGCAGGCTCGGCACGCCGCGGAAGAAATCGGTGAGCACACAGCAGACCAGCTGTAACGGCTTGATGCCGCTGGTACGGCCGAGCATAAGGGCTAAGCCCAGTACCAGTGCAATGACGCCGGCGGTGAGTGCAACTTTAACGGTGCCCTCAAAGCCGGCAAGCAAGAACTTCCAGGTGGTTAAGTGCGTAAAGAAATACCAATAGTGGACCGAAAGCTGGCCGGTCACATAAAAGCGCTGCAGTACCAGGACGGCGAGCGCGGCGACGGCAACAAGCGAGATGGCGGTGCCGATGCGAATCTTGGCGCGCATCTTGGGGCCGGGAGCCTCGTAGAGCGCATCGCGCATGGTAAGCGCGGAGGTGGAGTGCTTGCTCATCGGAGGATCCTCACCTTCTTATCGATGTAGTTGCCAATGTGGCTCACCACAAAGGCCGTGCCCAGGTAGCCGAGCGCCGAGATAAAGAACGCGGCGACGCCGCCGAGCGAGCGCGTGTTGATGTAGCTCACCACGCCAGTGAGCTCCTGCGGTTTAAGCGGCACCTGACTGCCGAGCGCGGTGGTAAGCATGACGGCGATAAAGAGGTTGGTCATGGGCAGTACGCTCGAGCGCAGCGCCTGCGGAATCACGATCTTGGCGAGGATACGGCTGAAGCTCATGCCGAGCGAGCGGGCGGCTTCCACCTGGCCGACGCCGACGGTGTTGATGCCACTCATAAAGTTCTCGGAGCCAAAGGCCGAGCCCAAAAAGACCGTGGCGACGATAACGCAGGTGCGGTAGGGCAGGACGACCTTGAGCGGTGGCAGTGCGTAGACGACGATGATGAGCAGCGCGATGCCGGGGATGTTACGGAAGACCTGGACATACAGGTCGCCAAAGATGCGCAGCGGCTTGAGCGGCGACACGCGCATCACAGTGACGGCGACGGCCAGCACCATGGCGATGGCAAACGACTCAAGCGTCATGCCCCAGGTTGCTAGCAGCGCGTCGATATAGTTCTGGCCATAGAGCGACCAGAGCTCGGAGAGACTCATGCGGACCTCCCGCCGATAAGGAAAGGGGCTCCCGTGTGTACGGAAGCCCCGACAACTCAGTGAGGAAACAGTTTACCGCAATAAAGCGCATCATGCGTTTCCATATGGTTTCGTTGCGGCCGTTACCAGGCTCGCTGCCTAGGCGCCGATCTCGGGCAGCTCGGGAACATTGGTGTCGCCCGTACGGTCACCGATGCAGATCTGCCACAGCTCAGTCCAGGTGCCGTCGTCCTCGATCTTCTTAAGGAAGTCGTTGACAAAGGCGACGCCGTCGGAATCGAGCGGCAGGCCGATGCCATAGGGCTCCTTGCTGCCGAAGGGCTTGCCGGCGATCTTGTACTTACCGGGCTCGCGGACCAGGGCGCTCTGCTGCATGTTGTTATCGATGACATAGGCGTCAACGCGACCCTGCTGGAGTGCCTGACGGGCCTCCTCGTCGGTCTTGAACTCCTGCTGGCTGGCCTTGGGGGCGAACTCCTCCAGGATGGCGGGGCCGTTGGAGCCGGACTGGACAGCGACGTTCTTATCGGCCAGGTCGTCGACGCTCTTGATGTCGTCGTTGTCGGCGAGCACCAGGATGGCCTGCTGGGTGTAGTAGTAGGGGCCGGCAAAGGAGACGAGCTTCTTGCGCTCGTCAGTGATGGTGTAGGTGGCAAAGACGGCGTCGACCTGGCCGTTCTGCAGGACGGACTCGCGCGTGTCCGAGGTCACCTGGGTGATCTCGACCTTGTTCTCGCCCAGAATGTAGTTGGACAGGAGCTGTGCGATACCGGCGTCGAATCCGCGGGTCTGACCGTCTTTCTCGTTGAGGAGGGAGAAGAGCGTGGAGGTCTGAACGCCGCCGATCTTAAAGACGCCGGCATCCTTGACGGCCGTCGCCCAGGTGCTGGCGGCGATGGCGTCGTCATCGGCCTTGGGGCCGTTGTCGACGAGCTTGTCGAATGCCTTAGCGTCGAGCGTGGTGGAAGCCTCGGTATCTTCGGAGCTCTTGGAGGAGCCGGCGGCGGAACCCTTGTCGGCCTCGGCGCTGGTGTCGGAGCAGCCGGCAAGACCAAGGCCGGCGACGGTTGCGAAGGTGGCGGCAACGAAGCCGCGGCGGTCGAGAACGACCTGCTGGGAGAGGTTCTTGCTCATGGGAGAACACCTTTCTCAATAAAATCCCTAGCGGTTGAGTAGAGTTATACCCTATCCCGCTCAAATGGGTCAACACGAAATAACTCAGAAACATACTGACCTTATGGGTTATTCTACCTACCAAATAGGGACGGGCGCCTTTGTGGTGGTTCTTGCAGATGTGGTGGCCTGTCTCGCTGCTTTGTCTCAATCTGTAACAGTTAGACGAGGAAATGGGTTCTACCTGTTACAGATCGAGATTTTCTCTTCAGGGGAATTCGAATGTCTCAATCTGTAACATCTGGACGGCCAAAAGGTCCCTATCTGTTACAGATTGAGACAAAGGTCTGGGACTAAGATGTCTTATCTCGATCTGTAACAGTTAGACGGAAATTCGGGCCATAGATGTTACAGGTTAAGATAATCGCGTCGCGAAAATAAAAACCTCCGCAGGGGTGCTTTCCTTGCGGAGGTTTTCTTACTCGTTCAGCAAGCGTACGGCTTCGGCAGCCATATTCTCGACCGTCATGCCGTTCTGAGCGAGCAGCTCGTTGGGGTCGTAGCGGTCGGGGAAGCCCTTGGCGATGCCGAAGGTGCGCGTGCGCAACGGCGTGCATGCCAGATAGCACGCGACGCGCTCGCCCCAGCCACCGTCCAAGATGCCGTCCTCGAGGGTGACGACAACGCGATGCTCGGCGGCAAGGCTATCGAGGAACTCGCGGTCGAGCTCGGTTGCAAAGCGCGGGTTGACGAGCGTGGCCTCGATGCCGTACTCGGCAGCCAAGCGGTTTGCCACGCGCTCGCCCAGCTCAAAGAAATCGCCAAGCGCGAGCACGGCAACGTCGCGACCCCGGCGCACCACGTTGTAGCGAACGGCGCTGTAGTCGGTGTCTTCGGCGGGCGCCAGATCGGGACGGCTCACCAGGCCAATGCCCGGTACGCGGATCGCCACGGGATGCTCGCGGTGGTCGAGCGACCAGCTCAGCATGGACAGATATTCCTCCATGCAGGCCGGCGCCAAGTAGTGCATGTTGGGAAGACCGCCCAGCATGGAAATATCAAAGAACGAGAGGTGCGTCTCGGATGTGGTGCCAAAGATCGACGCTCCAAACACTAGGATGGTTGCGGGGGCGTCGTTGAGGCACAGGTCGTGCCACAGCTCGTCGTAAGCGCGCTGCAAAAACGTGCCGTACACACCAAAGACTGGCTTGGCGCCCGAGCGCGCAAGCGCGGTGGCAAAGGTCACGGCGTGCTCCTCGGCAATGCCCACATCGACGAACTGTTTGCCGGCGGCAGCGCGAAGCTCGGGTGTAAAGCCCATGATGTAGGGCGTGGCGGCCGTGATGCCCACGACCTGCGGATCGCGCTTGATGGCGGCGCTGAGCGCCTCGCCCGTAATGTCGGCATAGGTGCGCGGCGCAGGCTCGCTCGGATGGCCCGGGCAGAGCTTGCGTCCAGTTGCCATGTCAAACGGACCCACGTGGTGCCAGCGCTCGGGGTCGCTCTGGGCTGGCTCAAAACCCTTGCCCTTGGCGGTGGAGACGTGCAGCACGATGGGATGATCGATATTGCGCAGTTCCTGCAGCGCGTCGACGAGGGCCAACACGTCGTTACCGGCGTCCAGATAGCGGTAGTCGAGCCCCATCGCGCGGAAAACGTTGCGCTCACAGGTGCCGTTGCTGGCGCGCAGCTCGGCCAGATTGCGATACAGGCCGCCATGGTTCTCGGCAATGGACTGGTCGTTGTCATTGACGATGATGATCAGGTTGCTGTCGAGTTCGGCGGCATTGTTAAAGCCCTCAAACGCCAGGCCGCCCGAAAGCGAGCCGTCGCCAATAACGGTAATGACGTTGTACGCATCGCCCGCCAGGTCGCGCGCGTGGGCAAGGCCGCAGCCCAAGCTCACCGAGGTCGAGGTGTGACCCATGGCGAACAGGTCGTGCTCGGACTCGTCGGGATTGGCAAAGCCAGAAGCCTCACCATAACGCTCCGGATCGATATAAGTGTACGCGCGCCCGGTCAGCGCCTTGTGGGCGTAGGTCTGGTGCGAAACGTCAAAGACAATCTTGTCGATGGGGGAGTTAAACACGCGATGAAGCGCAACCGTAAGCTCAACGACGCCCAAGTTGGGGGCAACGTGCCCGCCGACGGCGGCGGAGCTTTCGAGGATTGCCTGGCGGATCTCGCCGCAGAGCAGCGGAAGCTCGGCGCGGTCGAGAGCCTTGACGTCCTCGGGCGTTGTCGTTTGCGTAAGCAGCATCGTTGTGGGTTACTCCATGCGAATCGTGCGCCGGCACTCCCTCGGCCGGCACAATTGCACAAGACAGTCTCGCACATTTTGGCGTTTGATATGTGACGGCGGCGCGGTAATTCGCCAACTGGTGGGGCAAAACGTTTTGTCCGATGCCATACTGGTAGATTCGATGATGATTTTATTCAATGAGTGCAGGCCGTGGCTTGCCGCCGTGAGCCGCTGGAAGGAGGCAGCATGTCCGATGCCATTCGTGCCGAGAAAATCGCGCACGAGGTTGACTTTGCTGCCCGTCAGCTGGCCCAGGCGGGTCGCTTGGACTTGACGCGCGAGTTTATCCAGCATGGTGACGTGACGGTCTATGCACATGTGACTTCGGTAGCGCGGGCGAGCCTGTCCTTTGCCGAGCGCTTGGGCCGTGCTGGCATTTCGGTCGACCGTGCCTCGCTGCTGCGCGGAGCCTTGCTGCACGACTACTTTCTCTATGACTGGCATGACCCCGACCCGAGCCATCGACTGCACGGATTTCGGCATCCATTTTTTGCCCTGGCGCGTGCGGAGGAAGATTTTGAGCTGACGTCGCGCGAGCGGAATATTATCGTGCGCCATATGTTTCCGCTGGTGCCGGTGCCGCCGACGTGTCGTGAGGCATGGATTGTGTGCCTGGCAGATAAATGGTGCGCTCTGCGTGAGACAGTCGCCGGCCGCCTGCCGCGCAAGGACGAGGCGGACGATGGCATGAGTAAAGCATCGAGCGAAAAGAGGAGAGGGTAGACGGTGGGGACCGCGATTGATATGGCGTTTGGCGGCGCGACGCTTGCCGCCTGTCCGCTCTCGGCACTGGTGCTCTCGTTTGCCTTTTACGGGTTTTGCGGTTGGGCATGGGAGTCGACGGTATGCGCCATGCTCAATCACGGACGATTTGCCAACAGTGGCTTTTTGCTGGGGCCGTGCTGCCCCATCTATGGCGCGGGCGGCATTGCCTGCTGGCTGCTGTTGCGCGGGATTCCTGACGCGTCGAGCCAGTTTGTCGCCGCAGCGCTCGTATGTAGCGTGATTGAGTACAGCGTGGGCGTGCTGTTGGAAAAGACAACAGGCGCACGCTTTTGGGATTACTCGCACCTGCCGTTTAACTTGCACGGACGTATCTGTCTGTACTGGGCCTGCGCGTTTGGCTTAGGCGCGTTGTGTATTTGCCGCGTGGTGGAGCCGGCGGTGTTGGGCCTGCTTGCCCATCTGCCGGTGCTGATTGTGCGGCTGTCCGCGTTTATCGTCGCGGTCGCGATGATGGTCGACGCGGTGTGCTCGTTGGCGAGCTGGCGGCGTCTGTCTGATCAGCTGGAGCGCGTCCGGGCCGACCTTGCCGACCGCATCAACGAGTCGCTTGCCGATGCGTCCGACTCTATGCTCGAACGTATTCCCGATTCGGCAATCGACTCGGTGGCACAGACGCATATCCGCAGCCGTGCCGTTAACGCGTGGCTGGCCGAGCTGGGCGACGCGACGCTCGATGCCCTTCGTGAGAAGGCTTCGATGCCGACATTTATCTCGGATGGTGCTCGCGGCCTGGCACTTGCCGCCCGCCGCGTGGCCGATGCCGCGCCGAGCATGCCGCGTCCGTCGCTCAGTCGCCGCCTTGCCGGCAAGCGCATGAGCCGTCCGGTGCCGAGCGTGTCACTCAGCCGCCGCGACCTACGCTTCTTTAACGCCTTTCCGCGCCTGCGCATCAATCGCTACGAAGGTGTCATTCGAGCAACTAATCTCCGCGACCGCGCCCACGAGCTGTTTCGGCGCTAGCCGGGACGGGCGCGCTCACGGCTCCCTTGCTCGCGTATTTCCCGTCCGTTTCGCGTCCGTTGCCGTGCCGTTTCCAAGATTGCGGCACCGTTTCCATTCGACAACGCAGCGTTTAACAACGCCGTGTCTGGTCTACACCAGTTGCCCCTCGGCCGCATTATGGGCGCCGACAACGTCCACGCGACCAAGGGAGAGCGAATGTACGATACGGGATCGATAACGTTTATGCTCATCTGTACCATGCTCGTGTTTTTAATGACACCGGGTCTGGCGTTTTTCTATGGCGGCCTGTCCAGGCGCAAAAATGTCATCAACACCATGCTCATGTGCTTTGGCGCCATTGGCCTGGTTGGTGCGCTGTGGATTGTTGCCGGCTGGTCGCTGGCCTATGGCGGCGACGGCTCGAGTCCGTTTATTGGCGGCTTTGACCAGCTGCTGTGCCTGCCGGTGCTCAACCAGGTGCTGCAGGCGGCCGAGGGCAATGCCGCGGACGGTGCCGTCTACCCTCAGATCATCAACATCGCCTTCCAGATGGCGTTTGCCATGATCACGGCCGCCATCGTTACGGGTAGCCTGGCAGGTCGCGTTAAGTTTGGCGCTATGGCGGCCTTCTTAGGCATTTGGCTGCTCGTGGTCTATGCGCCGCTCGCCCACATGGTTTGGGGCGGCGAGGGCTCTTTTATCGGCGACATCATCGGCGCGCTCGACTTTGCCGGCGGCGACGTAGTACACATTTCGTCCGGTCTTACGGGCCTGATTCTCTGCTTAATGCTCGGCCGTCGTCGCGGCTTTGGCATGGTGAGCTACCGTCCGCATAACGTGCCGTTTGTGGCGCTGGGGGCCGGCCTGCTTTGGTTTGGCTGGTTTGGCTTTAACGGCGGCAGCGAGTTTAAGGCCGACGCCGTGGCGGCGCTCGCCATCCTCAACACCGTGACGGCCAGCGCGGCGGGCATGGTCTCGTGGCTTGCCGTCGAGCGCGTGCACACCGGTCGTCCCACGCTGGTGGGCGCCAGCACCGGTCTGGTTGCTGGCCTTGTGGTGGTCACGCCCGGCGCGGGCTTTGTCGAACCGTGGGCGGTGCTGGTCATGGGCCTGATCGTATCGCCCGTCTGCTACCTGGCCATCAGCCATCTTAAGACCAAGTTTGGCTACGACGATGCACTCGATGCGTTTGGTTGCCATGGTATCGGCGGCATCTTGGGCGGCGTGCTCACGGGCTTGTTCTGCGTGCCAGAGCTCTCGTGGACCGGTAAGGGCGGTCTGTTCTACACGGGCGACGTGTCGCTGCTCATCTCGCAGATTTTGGGCATTGCGGTAACGGTCGTTATTGTGCTGGTGCTCGACTTGGTGATCGCCGCGGTGGTCAAGGCGCTGTTCCACGGCAGCCTGCGCGTGGACGAGGCCGACGAGGCGCTGGGCCTGGATGCGAGTCAACACGGCGAGAGCGCGTATCCCTCGTTCTCCGGACTCGATTAGCAGCTTCCCCAAGCACCGCACCTTGCCGTTCAATCGTCGCTCACGTACTTAAGTACGCTTCGCTCCTCTTTCACGGCAATCTGCGGCACTTGGGAAACCTGCTAAGACCAGTCAGTTGAACTTTTTTGATTTCTGAGGTTAGTTTGCGGCACCTGGGAAACCCGCGTCTCATGTAAAGGGATACGTTGATTATTGAGAGGAATTCATTATGAAAAAGATCACGGCTATCGTGCGCCAGGAAAAGCTTGAGGTTCTTAAAGACGCGCTGTTTGCTGCCGATGTTCGCGGTATGACGATTAATCAGGTGCAGGGCTGCGGCGCACAGCATGGCTGGAAGGAGTACGTGCGCGGCAACGAACTGCTCGTCAACACGATTCCTAAGGTACAGTTCACCCTTATCTGTGCCGATGAACATGTCGACGGCATTGTCGACATTATCTGCAGTGCCGCACGCACCGGCGCCGTCGGCGATGGCAAGATCTGGGTCGAGCCGGTCGAGGAAGTCATCCGCATCCGTACCGGCGAACACGGTCCCGCCGCGGTGTAGGACAATCTTTCGCCTGACGGGCGTGCCCCTCTTGGGGCGCGTCCGTTCTCGTCTACAATATCGTGCAGACGAAGGAGAGGCGTGCCCATGATCAAGATGTTTGCGAGCGACTTAGACGGAACGCTGCTGAACGCCCTGCACGAGGCAGATGGGACCATCCGCCGTGCCATTCGCGAGCTGACCGAGGCTGGCCTGCATGTGGTTCCCGCGACCGGACGCTCGACATTGCCGATCGGCGAGCATGGCTTTACGGGGCTGGTGCTCGATGCCTGCTGCTCCAATGGATCCATCGTGCGCAACAGCCATGGCGAGGTACTCAAGACCTGGACTATCGATCCGCAGATCACCGAGGAGCTGCTCAAGGAGTTTCCGGATATCTGTTTTGACTGCTCCACGCCCGACGGCATGTTCTCGAGTGGTTCGTTCGAGATGCACCAGGCGGGTTTTAAGAAGGACAGCCCCATCAAGCGCATCGTGATGCGTGGCATGCGTGCGCGTGGCGGCTATCACGAGGAACAGTATTTCGACCAGTCGATTGGTGACATCCTGCGCCACGATGTGTGCAAGATCAACTGCCGTGTGACCTCGCCCGAGCTGGAGCGCGACCTTAAGGCGTATTTGGCCGAGCGATCGGACCGCGTGGTCAACGCGCCGTTCGATCCGGTGATGTTCGAGATCACGGACGTGGCGTGCAACAAGGGCGAGAGTGTGTCCTGGCTGGCGGGCTACTACGGCATTGCCGAGGACGAGGTCGCGGTCTACGGCGACGGCGGCAACGACATTGCCATGCTCAAACGTTTCCGCCACAGCTACGCGACCAAAAACGGCAGCGATGCCGCCAAGGCCGCTGCGAGTGCAACTATCGGCAGCTGCATGGTCCACGCCGTCCCCAAACACATGCTCGCCACCATGCGCAAGCAAAACTCCCACACCGTCATCGAATAATGTGACAAAAGGACAGCCCCTTTGTCACAGGGGTCTGTGTGCTTGGAATACGAACATATATTCGTATATATAACTAAGCTCTGGTAGAATCGGTATCGTTGACGGCAGTTCCATGTGCCGGGCAACGCCCTCCATCTGATGGGAGGTGATGCCCATGACCGATCTGATTGATTTTGTGAGACTTCTGACCGCTTTGGTCTCGTTCTTCACAGCGCTCGTCGGGCTTTCCGAGGCACTCAAGCAACGTTCGAAGCAACGTAAAAGGGGTCGCCGCCGCTAAGGCGTTGACCCCTTAATCCAAGCAACGGCGCTGCCCAGCTTTCCAGAACTTGGGCTGCCGTCGACACTATTCTACCCACGAATGACATTTTGGACAATCGGTAATGCCGCTCTAAAAGCCTGGCACAACCGGCACAACCTAGGCGGTCGCTGGATGTGACAAAGAGGCTGCCCCTTCGTCACATCCCAAATATTGCCTTTACGTGTTGATGCACACGGTGTGCAATAATACTCGCACTGTGCAATAGCGCACAGGCTGAGTAACAAGGAGGACGCTTGTCCCAGCTCGAGAAATGCGATCGCCGGTCCCTTCGCTCGCAGCGTGCCCTTCGCCAGGCGCTTGCCAGCGAGCTTGCCGAAAGCGGCGATCTTTCGCGCATTAACGTCGCGTCGCTCACCGAGCGCGCCGGTCTTACGCGCCGCACGTTCTATTCGCACTACCGCGATATCCCCGACTTTATCAGCCAGATCGAGAACGGCCTGCTTGCCGAGATTCGCGAGCGGGTTGAGCTTATCACCGCAGCTCAATTACCCGATCTTTACCGCAATATCGACGAGCTCGAGCCGGCACCCGGTTCGGTTGAGCTGCTTCGCTATCTTGCGGCTAATCGCGACCTTATCGGGGCCCTGCTGGGCCCGGGCGGCGACCCCGCCTTTATTAAAAAGATCATCGATACCGCACGCGAGGCCGTGGTGCCGCGTGCACAGACGGGCATTTTGGGCTTGGCGCTGGGCACCTTCTTTGACTACTACGTCACCTATGTCGTGAGTGCCGAGGTCGGCATGATCCAACGTTGGTTTGAGCGTGACCTTTCCGAATCGCCCGAGACCATGGCGCGCATTATGACGGTCATCGCTTTTGTGCGCCCTGGTGACCTGTACGGCCAACCCATCGATATCAACGTGCCGGAATACGGCATGAAGCTATTGAATCTGCAGCTCGAGGATGCGGTCGACACCACCGCAACCGTCGAGTCCAACAACTAAGAGGAGAGACAATGAGCAAACTCGTCGAGGGCATTAAGGACCGAATGGTCGCTGCCGCGCGTGAGGCTGCACCCGCCGTGGTGGACGCCGCGCAGAAGGCGGCGACCGCGGCTGCCGAGAAAGTTGCTGAGGCAGTTGCCGATGCCAAGAACGTGGCAGGGGAGACGTCCGTCGTCAGCGAGCCCGCCACCGCCGCTGAGCCCGTAGCCGCCGCCCAGGCCCCCGAAGGCGCGATCTTCAACCCCGAGGCCGCTCGCGGCAACCTGCACCTGGGCATCGACGTGGGTTCCACCACCGTTAAGCTCGCTGTGCTCAACGACGACAACCAGATTGTCTATGCCAAGTACCAGCGTCACCACACCGACGTCCGCGCTTGCGCCCGCGACCTGTTCGAGGGTGCTGCGACCGTGCTGCCGACGGCCCAGATGACCTGCGCCATTACCGGCTCGGGCGGCCTGCTGCTGTCCCAATGGCTCGACCTGGAGTTTGTCCAGGAGGTCATCGCCAGCAAGCGTGCCGTCGAGACCCTTATCCCGGCCACCGATGTCGCCATCGAGCTGGGCGGCGAGGACGCCAAGATCATCTACTTCGACAACGGCATCGAGCAGCGCATGAACGGCACCTGCGCCGGCGGCACAGGCGCGTTCATCGATCAGATGGCAACCCTGCTGCACACCGACGCGAGCGGCCTCAACGAGCTCGCGGCCAACGCCACCACCATCTATCCCATCGCCAGCCGCTGCGGCGTTTTTGCCAAGACCGACGTCCAGCCGTTGCTCAACGAAGGCGCCCGCCCCGAGGACGTGGCGGCCTCCATCTTCCAGGCTGTCGTGACCCAGACTATCTCGGGCCTGGCGTGCGGCCGTCCCATTCGCGGCAACGTCGCCTTCCTGGGCGGCCCGCTGCAGTACCTCTCCGAGCTGCGCCACCGCTTCTACCTTACGCTTAACCTGGACGAGGAGCACCGTATCGTGCCCCAAAACGCTCACCTGTTTGTGGCGAGCGGCGCCGCCATGGCGCACGAGTCCAATAAACTCAGCACGTTCCCGCAGCTCATCGAGGCCATCGATGCCCTGGGTGACACGCAGGGTGCCGAGGTCGAGCGTCTGGATCCGCTCTTTGCCACTGACGAGGACTTTGCCGAGTTCAAAACCCGCCACGACACCGAGGTCGTCCCCAAGGGCAAGCTCGACGGCTACACCGGACGCGTGTTCATCGGCATCGACGCCGGTTCCACCACCATGAAGGCCGCGCTCGTGGGCGAGGACGGCCAGCTGTTGCACACCTGGTACGGCAACAACAACGGTGACATCCTGGGCACGGCCAAGGTCATCATGGCCGATTTCTACAACCATATCCCTGCAGGCTGCACCATCGGCCACGTGACCACCACGGGCTACGGCGAGGCGCTGCTCATCGAGGCCCTCAAGGCCGACTCCGGCGAGATCGAGACCGTCGCGCACCTGCGTGGCGCCAAGGCATTCCTGCCCGGCGTGGAGTTCATTCTGGACATCGGCGGCCAGGACATGAAGTGCCTGCGCGTCAAGGACGGCGTTATCGAGCACATCATGCTCAACGAGGCCTGCTCGTCGGGTTGCGGTAGCTTTATCGAGAGCTTCGCCGTCTCTATGAACATGGACGTGCGCGCGTTCGCCAACGCTGCCATCCATGCCAAGGCCCCCGTCGACCTGGGCAGCCGCTGCACGGTCTTTATGAACTCGCGTGTCAAGCAGGCGCAAAAGGAAGGCGCCACGGTGGGCGACATCGCGGCCGGCCTGTCCTATTCCGTCATCAAGAATGCCCTGTTCAAGGTCATTAAGCTGCGCGACCCCAAAGAGATCGGCAGCCAGGTGATCGTCCAGGGCGGCACCTTTATGTCCGACGCCACGCTGCGTGCGTTTGAGCAACTCACCGGCGTGCACGCCGTGCGTCCCGACATCGCCGGCTGCATGGGCGCCTACGGCGCGGCCCTGCTCGCCCGCGATCGTGCCGGCGCCGATGGCATCTCGACCATCCTCTCGGCCGAGGACATCGCGCACCTCACCGTGACGCAAAAGCATGTCCGCTGCGGTCGCTGCTCCAACAACTGCCAGCTTACCGTCAACGACTTTGGCGGCGGCAGGCGCTTCATTACCGGCAATCGCTGCGAGAAGGGCGCCGGCCACAAAAAGCAGAAGACCGAGGCGCCCAACCTCTTCAAAAAGAAAAACGAGCTGCTCTTTAACCGCGAGGTGCTGAGCCCCGACGAGGCCCCGCGCGGCACCGTGGGTATCCCGCGCGCGCTCAACATGTACGAGAACTACCCCTTCTGGCATGCGTTCTTTACGCGCCTGGGCTTTAGCGTGCAGCTGTCCGACCAGTCGAGCAAGAAGACCTACCAGGCGGGCATCGAGTCCATGCCGTCCGAGAGCGTGTGCTATCCGGCAAAGATGAGCCACGGCCATGTGATGAACCTTATCGACCGCGATGTCGACTTCATTTGGATGCCGTGCGTGCGCTGGGAGCGCAAGGAAGATCCGACCGCCGGCAACTGCTATAACTGCCCCATCGTCATGAGCTACCCCACGGCGCTGGCGCTCAACATCGACGAGATTCGCGAGCAGAACATCGAGTTCCTGTATCCGTTTGTGCCCTATCACGATAAGACCGAGCTCAAGCTCCGTCTGTACCAGGTGCTCGCCGTTGATCGCGTGGCCGATGCGCAAGCCGGTCGCGGCCGCGTGCGCGGTCCCAAGATCACACGCTCCGAGGTCGATGCCGCCGTCAACGCCGCCTACGAGGCCGACGCGCGTTTCCACGAGGACATCCAGACCATGGGCGAGGAGGCCCTTAAGTGGGTCGAGGACCACGGTGGCCATGGCATTGTGCTCGCCGGCCGCCCCTACCACAACGACCCCGAGATCAACCATGCCCTGCCCGAGCTTATCTCGAGCTTTGGCTTTGCGGTCTTTACCGAGGATTCGCTCGCGCATCTGGTAAAGCCCGAGCGTCCGATTCGCGTCGTCGACCAGTGGATGTACCACAGCCGCCTGTACGCCGTCGCCCGTTTTGTGACGATGCGCAACGACCTGGACCTGATCCAGCTCAACTCTTTCGGCTGCGGTCTGGACGCCCTGACCACCGACCAGGTGCAGGAGATCCTGGAGGCCAGCGGCAAGATCTACACCGTGCTCAAGATCGACGAGGTGTCCAACCTGGGTGCCGCGCGCATCCGCATCCGTTCGCTCATGGCGGCGCTCAAGGACCAGGAGGCCGAGCGCCTGGCAGAGGCCACGGCCGCGGGCGAGGCCTACGAGCAGGGCGATGCCGCGCCGGTGGCGCCTTCCACGGATGCCCCCGCGTTCGCGAGCCGCAAGTATACGTTCGAGGCGCAGCGCGAGAGTGCATCGACCGCATGGCCCAAGGTACCCTTTACCGAGCAGATGCGCGAGGAGGGCTACACCATCCTGTGCCCGCAGATGGCGCCGATCCACTTTGACCTGGTCAAAGAGGTATTCCGTGGTGCTGGCTACAACTTGGAGCTGCTGCCCTCGACCGATCACGATGCCGTCGAGGCCGGCCTGCGCTACGTGAACAACGACATCTGCTATCCGTCGATCCTGGTGACGGGCCAGATTATGGAGGCCATCGAGAGCGGTCGGTACGACCTGTCCAAGACGGCCGTGGTTATCAGCCAGACCGGCGGCGGCTGCCGTGCCACCAACTACATCGCACTCATCCGCAAGGCCCTGCGCGAGAGCGGCCACCCCGAGATTCCGGTGATCTCGCTTTCGGCCGTGGCGCTGGGCGAGGACAACCCCGGCTTTAAGATTACGCCGGCGCTGCTCAAGCAGGCCGTGTACGCGGTGCTTTTTGGCGACGTGATGATGCAGATGCTCTACCGCTGCCGCCCGTACGAGGCCACGCCCGGCGCCGCCAACGCGCTCTACGAGGAGTACATGGCGCGCGCCCGCAAACTGGCGCCCAAGTTCAATCGCCACAACTACACCAAGCTGTGCCGCGAGGCCATCCGCGCGTTCGACACCATGCCGCTCGTGGGCGAGGGCACCAAGCCGCGTGTGGGCGTGGTCGGCGAGATCTTGGTCAAGTTCCATCCCACGGCCAACAACCATGTGGTCGACGTGATCGAGCGCGAGGGTTGCGAGGCCGTGGTGCCGGGCCTGCTCGACTTCTTCCTGTACTCCATGAGCAACGCCGAGCTGCAGAAGGACGAGCTGGGTAGCTCTGCTACAACGCGTGCGGGCATGCAGGCGCTCATCAAGCTCGTGGACTGGATGCGTACGCCGGTGGAGGAGATGCTCGAAAAGTCCCGCCGCTTTGAGGCGCCCGAGCGCATCGGCACCATGGCCGACAAGGCCCGCACGGTGCTTTCGGTGTGCAACAACATGGGTGAAGGCTGGCTGCTCACGGCCGAGATGCTCGACCTGATTGACCATGGCGCACCTAACATCATCTGCACGCAGCCCTTCGCGTGCCTGCCCAATCACGTGGTGGGCAAGGCCGTGATCAAGGAGCTGCGCCGTCAACATCCTGAGAGCAACATCGTCGCGGTGGACTACGACCCCGGTGCGTCCGAGGTCAACCAGCTCAACCGCATTAAGCTCATGATCAGCGTGGCCAAGGAGAACATGCGCGCCGGCAAGGGCTTTAAGCTCGAGAAGGTGGCGCCGCTCGCGATGGACGAGGTCACCGGCCAGATGCGTGCCCATGACGGCTGCGTGAGCTGTGGGCCGGCCAGCGAGGAGGCCGTTGCATCGGTCGCCAAGCGTCTGGGACGCGGCATTAAGAAGTAGCTTGCCTGCTATGGGCTAGATATGAGACAAACGGGTGGTAGCTGTACCGGCTACCACCCGTTTTTGCTGGACATATGTTGCGCAAATGACCTTGCTACAGCCTTCCGTGGGCTTGCCCGATTTTTGGGCCGGTTCGGGCTTTGAGGACAAGTTACTGCAGGCCCAAGGCGTTTTTTCGCTCAACGCAGGCCAGCACGGTGTGACCTATCTGCCGAGTTCTGACACGGCAACGACCAGTCGCTACCAGGTGCTGCTGTACGACAACAACTTTGGTGCGGCCGAGAGCTATCCCAAGTTCGACTGGGGCCAGCTGGCGCCGCGGTAGTGACTGATTACAGCAAGGGCACGCATTCGTTTGGGCGCATCTTTACGGTGGGCGAGACCGCGCGTGCCTACGAGATGGAAGCCGAGAAGTACATCTACCGCGTGTACAAGTACGAGCTGTAGCGCTGCGCTTAGGTTTGACCAATGGAGTATGAAAACACGCCGTTCGCCGATGCCCCCTCCGCGAGTGGCAGCCATATGGTTTGATGTCAGAAACATATAGTTGTCGCCAGCCTGCTGGCGACGTTCCCCCTGATATCGGAGGTTCCAGGTATGTTTCGTGCTCCGTTAAACAACTATCGGTTGGGCTAACATGGGTCGCCGTGCTATTTCGATAACCCTTGCAGTGGTCTGCCTGGCTGTGCTCCTGGGCGCTACAGGGCTGTTTGCTATAAGCCGAGAAACGTCCTATATGCAGGAATGCGCTTCCGAAGGGTTTGCCATTGATGGTTTCTATCGGGATGACAAAACGAGTCGGGAAACCCTGGCTTTTCTTGAGGAGGACAACTGTCGATGGCAGCTGGTCGACCAAGACGGAATCTGCACAGACGGACAGTTTAAGCGTACGGATGACGCCAACATCCTGATATTAAAAGGAAAACGGCGAAGAATTCGGCACGGTTCACGTTGCGTATATATCGCGCCGACGCGAGCAGGGTCAGCTCTATCTATTTAGAGATAGCAAAATGACCCGATTTTATCTGGTGAGCACCAAACCTGCGTTTATGGTGGAGTCTGGCGATGTCGATGCGGTCAGTTGATTCACGGCAATAAAACAGCGAGCGGGGCGCGGGTGTGAACTGCGCCCCGCTATTTGCTCGTGTCCGTATCGCGTCTGCGCCTCGTCGTAACTTGCGTCCGTGCGAGCGCTCATCCCGCGCCGGCATCACTTCACGTCAAACTCCACGCAATCGAGTTCGGGCACATTGAGGTCGATGAGCTTGCGGGCGACGTGACGGTCGTGCGCCCCGAGCGTCTCGCTTGTCGTCACGTGAGCGACAACCTCGCGCTCGACGATGCCCTCCTCGTCGCCTTCGGCGGCCGAGGTCTCGACGGCGACGGTGTAATCCTTAAAGCCCGGCAGCACCGCGGCAAGTTCGCGCGTGGTTTCGGTGACGCCGTAGCCGTCCTGCACGCCGGCCTGCGCCGAACCAATGGAACCCGCGGTCATAACGATGCAGGGGATGGCAAAGATCACCGTGCCCACGATGATGCGGCGGCGCACCTTGCGTGACAGCTCATCGACCTCGGCATTTTCCTCGGCGGTCACAATGCCGTCGCCGTTGAGGTCACGCTTGAGCGGTACACGTAAAAGAAGCAATACGGCTTCGGCCGCCAGCGCGATAAAGACGACGTTGATACCAAACTCGTAGAGGGCCGAGAGGAACAGCGACCCGCTCGCGATGGCAATGCCGTAACCCGCCGCGCACAGGGGCGGCATGAGCGCGGTCGCCACGGCTACGCCGGCGATGAGCGTGGCGGGTTCCTGGTCGCGCGAATTGCCCAGGCCACCCGCAAAGCCGCCCGCGAGCGCGACGGCAAGATCCCACACGGTGGGCGTCGAGTTGTCAATGATGGCGGCCGTGGTGGTGCCGAGGGGCGAGAGCTTGAAGTACAACGTGGATGTGACTAGGCAAAAGGCCATTTGCAGCGCAAGGCTGGCGACAGCTTCGACGGTAATCTCGCGGTCGAGCGTGGCGATGCCATATGCCATGGCAAGGACCGATCCCATGAGCGGGCAGATGAGCATGGCGCCCACGATGGCGATGTCCGAATCGATATCGAGGCCGATGCTCGCGATGAGCATGGCGATGATGAGGATGCATAGGTGGGAGCCAGTCAGACGCGCCCCGTTTACAAAACGCTTGCGGATCACGTGGTAGGGCGCGCGACCCTCGCGAATGTTGAATGCGCGCTTTAGGAAGCGGGTGGCGTTCTCCATGGCCTCGCTATGGGCGGGGCGGATGCCGTGGCGCCGGTGATGGCGTTCGCGTAGTCGCTTGATCTGTTGTTTGTCGAGTTCCATGTCCACCTCGTTCCAGCGCGGTCCGCGCAACGCGCCCGTTGTCTTAACTCTACACCGTGGCGGGCGGGGTGTCTGTTGGATGCGGAATCCGATAGGGCGGATGACGCGGGAGCAAATGCAAATCACAGGCTCATTTCGATCCCGCAAGAATATGATGCATCAGCTCCTACGTATGTGACGAAATTGTGAAGCACGAGAGCGCGAATTTCAAAAAATTCGCCGGTGACCAATGTTGCGCAACAGAATTCAAAAATCAGCTCCTACATTTTGAAGCGTATGGATACATCCGTGTCAAAGGGAGAAAGCCATGGCAAACTACAGTCCACAACACTTTGAGCCTCGGGCTAAGGCCGTCAACGTCAAGGGCGTTGCCAACCGCGCCGTCGCAACCGTTTTGACGGCGGGCCTCATCGCTCAGCCGCTCATGTCGCCGCTGGCGGCAATCGCCGCACCGTCAACCGATAACGGCGATTCTGTTCAGGGGGGGGTGTTCCTATAGTTTTGTCAACTGGGAAATGCTCTCCGTGCGACCGAA
>UQOJ01000036.1 GCA_900542635.1 uncultured Collinsella sp. | reverse complement strand
TAGTCTCGTGGGCTCGGAGATGTGTATAAGAGACAGGAGTACGGCATCATCCCCGAGGAGTGGGGCGGACAGAACATGTTCGTCAACATCTCGGCCAAGCAGAAGATCGGTATCGACGACCTGCTCGAGACCGTGCTGCTCCAGGCCGACGTGCTCGAGCTCAAGGCCAACCCCGACACCTTTGCCTCCGGCAATGTCCTCGAGGCCAAGCTCGACAAGGGCCGCGGCTCGGTCGCTACCGTGCTGGTGACCCGCGGTACCCTGCACGTGGGCGATACGCTGGTCGCCGGCCTTACCTACGGCCGCGTCCGCGCCATGCTCGATCCTAAGGGCAACGCCGTCACCGAGGCCGGCCCCTCCGACGCCGTCGAGATCTTGGGCCTGCAGTCCGTGCCCAACGCCGGCGACGAGTTCCGTGTGTTCGAGGACGAGCGCGAGGCTCGCGCCTTGGCCGATGAGCGTTCGCTCAAGGCCCGTATCGAGGAGCAGAGCCGCGTGAAGCACGTCACGCTCGAGAATCTCTTCGAGACCATCGCCGACGCCGAGGTCAAGGAGCTCAACCTGATCATCAAGGCCGACGTCCAGGGTTCCATCGAGGCCCTTCAGGACTCGCTCGACAAGATGGATCAGTCCGAGGTCCGCATCAACACGATCCACTCCGCCGTCGGTGCCATCAACGAGACCGACGTCGTCCTGGCCGACGCCTCCAACGCCATCATCATCGGCTTTGGCGTGCGTCCCGACGGCAAGGCCCGCTCCGCCGCCGAGCGCGAGGGCGTCGAGATCCGTTGCTACGACGTTATCTACAAGTGCCTCGAGGAGCTCGACGCTGCCCGCATCGGCATGCTCAAGCCCACCGAGGTCGAGGTCTCCACGGGTACCGCGACCGTCCTGGACACCTTCAAGGTGCCCAAAGTCGGTATCGCTGCCGGTGTCCGCGTCGAGGAGGGCGAGATCGCCGCGACCGATTCCGTGCGCCTGGTGCGTGACGGCATTGTGGTCTTCAACGGCAAGATCGCCTCGATGCGCCACTACAAGGACGAGGCCAAGAGCCTCAAGAGCGGTTCCGAGGGCGGCATTGGCCTGGAGAACTTCCAGGACATCAAGCCCGGCGACCAGATCGAGGGTTACCGCATCGACCAGGTTGCCCGTACCGAGTAGGGGGTAGCGCTATGAAGCAAACGCAGGCAACCCGCCGTCTGGGCGAGCAGCTTCGCGAGAAGCTTGGTTATATCCTGCTCTTTGAGGTTTCCGATCCGCGTCTCGACCTGGTCACTCTGACCGCGGTCGAGGTCGCGGTGGACCGTTCGTTCGCGCGCGTGTACGTGTCGTGCGATGCGAGCCGCTACGATGAGGTCATGGAGGCGCTCTCCAGCGCCAAGGGCCGTATTCGTAGCCTGTTGGCTCGTTCGCTCGATTGGCGCGTCACGCCCGAGCTCGATTTTCGCATCGATCGCTCGACCGATGAGGCCGAGCGCATCACGCGTGCGCTGGAAAACGTTCCGGCCACGCTTGCGATCGAAAAGGACGAGGACGGCTACCCCATAGCGGATGCCGCCCAGGAGGCAGCTTTAGATGACTAATTCCGCCGATCTCGTCTCGTGCGAGTCTGCAGATATTAAACGACGCATCCTCGAGCTCATCGAGGGTGCGTCCTCCATTGCGATCTCGGGTCACACCTCTCCCGACGGCGATGCCCTGGGCTCCGTGTTGGGCCTGGGCCTTTCGCTTATGAAGGTGTTCCCCGACAAGGACATCGCCCTGCTGCTGGCAGACGACGATCCTGTTCCGCGCATCTACCGTTTTATGGAGGGCGCCGATCTGCTGGTACCGGCATCTGCCTACTCCGGCAACCCGGACCTGTTCATTTCAGTAGACGTGCCGGTCGTCGAGCGCCTCAATAATTCTGCCGAGGTGCTGCGTCGTTCGGCCCACGTGGCGTGCTTTGACCATCACCCGGCGCGCGAGGAGTTTGCCGAGGTCAGCCTTAGGTGCGTCAATGCCGCTGCTTGCGCCATGATTATCGACCGCTTTTTGGCCGATTGTGGCATTACCGCAAGCGATAGCATCGCTACCTGCCTGCTGTGCGGCCTGGTCACCGACACCGGTCGTTTTCAGTATCAGAACGCCGATGCCGCAGCGTTTCATGCTGCCTCGCGTCTGGTGGCGCACGGTGCCGATCCGGCGCGCGTCGCGCTTGAGGTCTACCAGAGCATGCGTGTCGAGTTCTTGCACCTCAAGTCCATCGTCATGGGTCGCATCAAGACGGTCGCGCACGGGCGCGTGGCGTATAGCTACGCCTACGAGAGCGACCTTAGGGACTGCGGCGTCACCTCGGATGAGTGCGACGGCCTGGTCGATGTGGTGCGCTCGGTGATGGGCGTCGAGGTCTGCCTGTTCCTTAAGGGCATCGAGGGCGATACCAAGGTGCGTGGCAACCTGCGCTCCAAGGGCGATCTTGATGTTTCCGAGATTGCGGCCAACTTTGGCGGAGGTGGGCACCACGCTGCCGCCGGCTTTACCAACGCCGGAACGATTTCCGAGACGCTCACCGCGGCACTTCCCATGCTGGCCGAGCTGGTAGGGGAGGATCCCGCTTCGGTGACCGTCGAGCTCTAACTTTTTGGATGGTACATGGCTCGTCGTACACCTTCTCAACTTAATATGCTGCTCGCCGTCGATAAGCCGGTGGGCTGCACGTCCCACGACGTGGTTTCGCAATGCCGACGCGCCCTCCATGAACGGCGCGTCGGCCATGCCGGAACGCTCGACCCCATGGCATCGGGTGTCATGGTGGTGGGCGTGGGCCAGGCCACGCGTTTGCTGGGCATGCTCACGCTCGATACCAAAAGCTACGTCGCCGACATCTCGTTTGGCGTCGAGACCAATACCGATGATGCGGAGGGCGAGGCCGTTCGCACGGTGCCCATTACTGCCGACTTGCGCGATCCGGCCTATGCCCGCGAGCGCCTGTGCGCCATGCTGGGCCCGCAGATGCAGGTACCGCCGGCGTTTTCGGCCATTTCGGTCAACGGCGTGCGCGCCTATAAGTCTGCGCGCGAAGGTAACGCCGTTGAGTTGCCCCCGCGTCCGGTCGAGGTGTTCTCCGCCGACCTGATTGCCGTGAGCGGCGAGGGCGACGTTTGCGTTTGGACCGTGGCGTTTTCGGTGAGTAAGGGCACCTATATCCGTGCGCTCGCTCGCGATCTGGGTCGTGCTTGCGACAACGCGGCGCATATTTCTGCATTGCGCCGTACGGCCTCCGGTGTTGTTTCCATCGGTGCCTGCCATGCGGTCGAGGAACTTTCTGCCGAGTCCGCTGCCGGCTTTGCCCTGGATCCCATTGCGGCACTGGACGCCACGCGCGTCGACTTGCCGGGTGATCTTGCCGACGATCTGCTGTGCGGACGTCGTATTCCTATTGAGCGCGCGCTTGCGAGCTTCGATGCGTCGAAGGCGCCGTTTGCGCTGGTGCTCGATGGCGGACTCAAGGCGCTCGCCCGTATCGAGGGCGGCCGCTTTGTGATGGAGCACGTCTTTCCGCAGACGATCGGCGGTGTTCGATAATGCTGACCTCCCACGAGCTCGCGCGTATTTTTTTCGCGGGCGAGTCGGATGAGGCCCGCATCGTTGCCGCCGATGCGTTTGATGATTGCGCGTGCCTGGGCGCCGCGTCGATCGCCATCGGCGTGTTCGACGGCGTGCATCGGGGGCATCGCGAGCTGATCGACGCGGTCGTTCGCGATGCGCGTGACCACGGCTGCAAGGCGTTCGTGGTCACCTTCGATCCCGACCCGGACGTGGTGGTGAGCCCTACGCCCGCGCAAAAATTGATGACGACGGCTGACCGTCTGTATGCCCTGGCCCTCACCGGGGTCGATGCGGTCGTGGCCGTTCCCTTTACGCCCGCGGTGGCGGCACTCGACCACGTAGGCTTTCTTAAGCTGCTGTCGCGCGTCGTCGATATCCGCTCGATTCGCGTGGGTAGCGACTTTAGGTTGGGCCGCGGCGGTGCCTCGGGCGTTGCCGAGATGCAGGCATGGGGAGCCGAGCGCGGCGTTGACGTCTATGGCCACGAGCTGCTGTGCGTCGATGGGCAGACGATCTGCGCCACCCGTATTCGTCAGGAGCTCCGCCAGGGACATGTTGAGCTTGCCGCCGAGCTGCTCGGTCGCCCGTACATGCTGCGAGGTATTGTTGCCGGCGGTCGTCATCAGGGTTCCGACATGGGTTTTCCCACGGCAAACATCCAGGTGCCCGAGGGCATTCAGGTGCCTGCCGATGGCGTTTACGAGGGCCTGGTGCTGGTCGACGATACCGTATGGCCTGCTGCCGTCAACGTGGGGCTGCCGCCGACGTATGCCGACGATGCCGCCTCGGCGCATCTCGAGGCCAACTTGATCGGGTATGCGGGCGACCTGTACGGCGCCTCGGTGTCGCTGGCGTTTACGCGCTGGCTGCGCCCGTCGCGCGTGTTCGATTCGCTGGACGAGCTTATCGCGACCGTCGAGGGTAATATTGACGATATCCGTCATCATTTGGGTGAGCAGGGGGTGAGCATCCGTGATTAGCGATGAGGAGAAAGACCAAGTGCGCGCTGCGTCCGATCTGGTTGCCATCGTGCAGGAAACGGTTGAGCTCAAGCCCCGCGGCCATGAGTTTTGGGGCTGCTGCCCCTTCCATGGCGAAAAGACCCCGTCGTTTCACATTATCCCCGCTACGCAGGTGTGGCACTGCTTTGGCTGTGGCGAGGGCGGCGACGTCTTCACCTACATCATGAAGCGCGAGAACCTGAGCTTTCCCGAGTCGATTCGCTACCTGGCCGACCGTGCCGGCATTGAGCTGCACGATACCGGCGCCTATCGCGAGCGCGGCACCAAGCGCGCCCGCATCTATGACCTGTGCGCCGAGACCGCCCAGTTCTATCACACCATGCTTATGCGCGGTAAGGACAGCCGTCCGCGTGAGTATTTCGCCAGCCGCGGTATGGGCGGCGACGTCTGCCGCCGCTACTGCCTGGGCTTTGCGCCGGGTCGCAACGCGCTGGTGTCGCATCTGTCGCAGGCGGGCTTTACTCCGCAGGAGATGATCGACGCCAACGTGGCCGTGAGCCGTGGGCGCGGGCAGCTTGCCGACCGTTTTTACGACCGCGTGATGTTTCCCATCTTTGACGAGCAGGGTCATAACATCGCCTTTGGCGGGCGCATTATGGGCGACGGCCAGCCTAAGTACCTCAACACCGCCGAGACGAGCGTGTTCCACAAAAAGCGAAACCTCTACGGCTTTAACTGGGCCAAGGAGTTTATCGTTGCGCAGGATACCGCCATCGTGGTGGAGGGATATACCGACTGCATCGCCTGCTGGGAGGCGGGGATCAAAAACGTCGTCGCCACGCTGGGCACGGCGCTGACGGAACATCATGTAAAGACACTCACCCGTTTTGCCAAGCGCATCGTGTATATGTTCGACGGCGACGCCGCCGGTCAAAAGGCCGCTCGCCGCGCGATTCAGTTTATCGAGCAGGATTCGATGGACCTGCGCTGCGTGGTGCTTCCCGACGGCAACGACCCCATGGAGTTCATCACCGCACATGGTGGCGAGGCGCTGCAGGCGCGTATCGATGCCGCCGAGCCCCTCATGGACTTTGTGTACCGCTCGCTGCAGGAGTCGAGCGACATCACCACGCCGGGCGGTCGCGCCAAGGCGCTCGAGGATGCGCTGACGCTCATCTATCCGCTGCGCGATAGCTACATGATCGATACGTACTTTATCCAGATTGCCGACCTGCTGGGGTTGGACTTGGAGACGGTGCGTTCGAGCTCGGGCCGCGTGTTTCGCGATGTTGCCATGCGTGAGGATGCCGAGCGTCGTCGCGAGCAGAACTACGAGCGCCAGCGGGCGCAGACCGAGCGCGCAGGTAGCGCGGGCGGTCGGGCGTCTAGCTCGCAGGGGGCGTCTCGCGGTACTTGGGCGTCGGGGGCGACGCCGCCGGTGTCCACGCCGGTTGAGGAAGAACCGTACGACTATGTTCCGCTCGAGGCCTACGGGGCCGCGCCGGCCGAGGTCGTCGACGATATGCCGCCGATCGATGTGCCGGTTGGCGTGGATGGCGTGGCGCCGGCCGCCGATGCTTCTGGCGCGTCCGCGCCGACGATGCCAATCGTGCTGACCGACCTAGAGCGAAAGTCTTTGGCGGGGGAGCGCGAGCTGCTGACGATGCTCACGAGCTATCCCGACCTGTTCCGCACGTATGCCGATCGCATCTGCTCGATCGAGTGGGTGGATCCGCGTCACGAGTCCATCGCGTGGGCCGTGCTCGCGACGCCGCCGGGCACCGACCCCACGGCGTGCATGGATGCGGCGCGCGCGGTGTGTCCCGAGGCGGCCTCCCTTGTCAGCGCCGGGCGCATTTCGTCGACGAGCAAGCACCCCACCGAGACGAACATCGTGTTTATGCTTGATACCCTCGAGCTCTACACCATCAAACGCCGCATGCGTGCCGCACAGGCCAAGCTACGTCAGGATCGGTCGCTTGACGATGAAGCACGCCGTGTTCTGACGATGCAAGCGATGCAAGATTCTCAGCGCCAGCGCGAGCTCCAAAAGTCGATCGGTGGCGTGGCGGATCCGTTCCGTTTGATCGGTTTGGAGACGGCGGGCGCCGATCAGGCCTAGATGTTGTGGTCAACCAGCGTATTTGCGCCTATATCCAGTCTGAATTTTGGGTATAGACGTCAATGTGTGTGCTAAAGTAATGAGTCCTGTGGACTATGAAGGGAGAATCTGTGCCAAAAAAGAGTGAGAGCACGGGTACTGGGCTGGAATCCTACGTTGCAAAGCTCATGGGCAACGGCTCAAACAGGACTTCGGTAACCGAGGACGAGATTCAGGTCGCCCTGAAGGATATCGATGTGTCTGACGAGCAACTCAACGCGGTGTATTCCGCGCTGCGCAACAGCGGCATCCAGATTATCTCCGCGAGCGGAAACGACGACGCCCCCATGGACGTCGACGATGACGATAACGATAGCAATACCGACGATTTCGATGACGACGAGCACGATTCCGGCTCGCTCGACGATCACGAGCTTAAGATGGCCCGTCAGGCCGACGCCGAGATGGGTTCTTCTAAGAACAAGAAGAAGCGCACCGTGCGCACGTCCCGTTCGCGCTCGCGCGTGCGCGGTATCGATGCCTCCACGGTAATGCTGACCGGCGACCCGGTTCGTATGTACCTTAAGGAGATCGGCAAGGTCGACCTGCTGACCGCCTCCGAAGAGGTCGATCTGGCCATGAAGATCGAGGCCGGTCTCGATGCCACCGAGAAGCTCGAGGCCGCCGAGGCGGGCGAGATCGAGCTCACTCGCGCCGAGATGCGTCGTCTGACCCGTATCGAGAACGTGGGTCTCGAGGCCAAGCAGGCGCTCATCAGCGCAAACCTGCGTCTGGTCGTCTCCATCGCCAAGCGCTATGTCGGCCGTGGCATGCTGTTCCTGGATCTGATCCAGGAGGGTAACCTCGGTCTGATCCGCGCCGTCGAGAAGTTCGACTACCAGAAGGGCTTCAAGTTCTCCACGTACGCCACGTGGTGGATCCGTCAGGCCATTACGCGCGCTATTGCCGACCAGGCCCGTACCATCCGAATTCCCGTGCACATGGTCGAGACCATCAACAAGCTCGTCCGCGTGCAGCGCCAGCTCCTCCAGGACCTGGGTCGCGACCCGACCCCCGAGGAGATCGGTGCCGAGATGGACATGAGTGCCGACCGCGTCCGCGAGATCCAGAAGATTTCGCAGGAGCCCGTGTCGCTCGAGACCCCGATCGGCGAGGAAGAGGATTCCCAGCTGGGCGACTTCATCGAGGACTCCCAGGCTATCGTTCCGCCCGATGCCGCCAGCTTCTCCATGCTGCAGGAGCAGCTCACCCAGGTGCTCGACTCGCTTGCCGATCGTGAGCGCAAGGTTATCGAGCTGCGCTTTGGCCTTGTTGACGGACATCCCCGTACGCTCGAGGAAGTCGGTCGCGAGTTTGGCGTCACGCGTGAGCGCATCCGCCAGATCGAGTCCAAGACCCTGGCCAAGCTCCGCCACCCGAGCCGTTCCAGCAAGCTGAAGGATTACATCGAAAGCTAGTCAAGCAAGAAGCGCCCTCAAGCACATCCGCTTGAGGGCGCTTTCATGTAGTCGTTGGGGACGTTCTTAAACGACTAGGTCAGAAAAATTCTCAAAAAAGTTCTTGCCCTAAGCTGATTCGTCCGTATAATAAACTTCGTTGCTTGAGAGCACGCACCTATTCCTCGGTAGCTCAATGGTAGAGCACGCGGCTGTTAACCGCGCTGTTGTAGGTTCGAGTCCTACCCGGGGAGCCAGGTTGTAAGACCCGTCGCTTATGCGGCGGGTTTTTTCATGCTGCGATCGCCTGGCGCGAACGTTGCCATATCAACATTTCGTGTCGAGGATGTAATCCCGTGACCCACCACCTCAACATGGCGCGGTCGTTGTAGAATATTGCAATGATTGCTCCCACGAGATGGTGCCGTGAGCACCAGATAAGGAGATTCTTGTGTCTGAGACCATTAACGGCAGCCTGAGCGTCTCGAACGACGTTATTGCCGATATTGCCGGTTATGCCGCGATGACGTGCTACGGCGTCGTCGGTATGGCCGAACAGCTCCAGGGCGCCGAGAGCGTGCGCCTGCTTGCCGGTCAGCGCCTCCGCAAGGGCGTGCTTGTCTCCGCCGATGAGAACGGCCTTACGGTCGATCTTCACGTCGTGCTCGAGAACGGCGTCAACATGAAGTCCGTCTGCCACAATCTTTCGAGCTCCGTTGCCTTTACCCTGCAGGAGATCGCCCAGATCGATCCCGCCAGCCTTAAGATCGGCATCCATATCGACGCTCTCAAGAGCCGTCTGAACTAGCATCCGAAAACGGAGATTCAAATACCCATGATTGCAAAGACCATTCGCACCTGTTTTCCGATCGCTGCGGCTGCCGTTTCCGACAAGGCCGAGGAGATCAACAAGCTCAACGTCTTCCCCGTGCCCGACGGCGACACCGGCACCAACATGTCGCTCACGCTCGCCTCGGTGACCAAGGAGCTTTCCGCCCTTCCCGCCGATGCCGATATGGAGGCCATCGCCGGCGCCATCACCCACGGCTCCCTGATGGGCGCCCGCGGCAACTCCGGCGTCATCACCTCGCAGATTCTGCGCGGCGTGGCCGAGGGTCTCGTCTCCGCCGATGAGCCTATCACGTCCGCCAACATCGCCTTCGCCTTCCGCCGCGCCGTCAAGGTCGCCTTCCAGGCCGTCCGCAAGCCCATCGAGGGCACGATTCTCACGGTCCTGCGAGATGTTTCGACCAAGGCCGACGAGTGCGAAAAGAAGAAGTTCTCGGCCGAGGACGCACTCGACGCCATCGTCGTCGAGGCCTACCAGTCCGTCGCCCGCACGCCCGACCTGCTGCCCGTTCTGAAGGAGAACGGCGTGGTCGACTCCGGTGCCTTTGGCTTTGCCATCTTCCTTGAGAACTTTGTTGCCGCCGCGCTTGGCCGCAGCACCGTTGTCGAGGATTTCTCCGCCACGTTTGATTCCGCTGGCTCTGCCCGCGACGCGGCCCTCGGTCGCGTTGAGATTGAGGCCAACGACGACTGGGAGGGCTCGGAGTTCCGCTACTGCAACGAGTTCCTCTTTAAGGCCGACGCCCCGTTTGACGAGGACGAGTGCCTTAAGTTCCTGGGCTCCATGGGCGACTGCGAGCTGCTCGTGGGTGCCTACCCTGACTACAAGATCCATGTGCACTCCAACACGCCCAACCTGGTACTCGAGCACATGCTGCAGCTTGGCCAGATCTACGAGGTCTTTATCCACAACATGGAGATGGAGGCCCACGACCGTACCGCCAAGATTCACGAGGACCAGGAAAAGGCCGCTGAGCCCGCCAAGGCGTTGGGCTTTGTCGCCGTTGCCGCCGGTTCTGGCGAGGCCGACATCCTCAAGTCCCTCGGCGTTGACGTGATCGTCTCGGGTGGCCAGACCATGAACCCCTCGACCGCCGACCTGCTGGGCGCGGTGGACCAGGTCAACGCGACCTCGGTCATCATCCTGCCCAATAACGGCAACATCCGCATGGCTGCCGAGGCTGCTGCCTCTGCCTGCACCGACAAGAAGGTTGCCGTCGTTCCCACCAAGACTGTCCCGCAGGCGTTCTCCGCGCTGTTCGCGGTCCTGCCCGATTCCGAGCTCGAGGACGCCGTCGCCGCCATGGTCGACGCCATCAGCGAGGTCCGCGATGGCGAGGTCACCCGCGCCGTGCGCGATTCCAGCGCTTCTGACGGCTCTCCGATTCACTCCGGTGACGTCATGGGTATCATTGCCGGCTCCATCGATGTGGTCGGCTCCGATGTGAAACAGGTCACGCTCGACTGCATCAACCGCATGCAGGAGGAAGAGGAGGGTGACGCGCTGACGATTCTGGCCGGCGAGGAGCTGTCCGATGAGGCCTTCCAGGAGATCGTCGACGCTATCGAGGAGGCTCAGCCCGACTTGGAGATCGATGCCCATCGTGGCGAGCAGCCGCTCTATCCTGTGATCTTCTCGATCGAGTAGGCATCTGCCCATGTCCGAGCTGTGCTCCGTGCCGCGCGTCTCGGAGCGCTTTGCCCAGAGCAATGCGCTCGACGAGGATATCGCGCGACTCAAATATGTTTCGGGTAAACGTGAGGAGGCCCTTCGCCGTCTGGGAATTCGGACGGTGGGGGACCTCCTTCTCCATATCCCTCATCGATACCTGGACTTTACGCGCTCCTGGTCCATCGAGATGGCGCCCATCGGCACCGTGTGCACGATAGTCGCCACGGTCGACCGTATCGTTCAAAAGCAGCCCCGTCCGCGTATGCAGGTGACTGAGGTCTCGCTGGTGGACGAGACGGGCGTGCTGCAAGTCGCCTTTTTCCGTCAGCCCTGGATTGCCCAGCAGTTTAAGCAGGGCGACCGACTGGCTGTGATGGGTAAGGTCGAGTTTGCCTGCGGCTTTAAGCAGATGGCTTCTCCGCATTTCGAAAAGCTCGAGGACGGGCGTGCCACGGGCACCATTCTGCCGGTCCACTACGTAAGTGACGGCGTGAGCCAGGCGTGGATGCGCCGTATCGTTAGCGTCGCGCTCGAGGTTGTCGGCAATCCCTTCGATCCGATTCCCGCACGCTTGCGCGTCAAGCGCCGCCTGATGAGCAATGCTCGCGCGCTGCGCTCAATTCACTTTCCATCGAGCATGGCCGAGCGCGATATCGCGCGTCGTCGCCTTGCCTATGAGGAGTGCCTCTGCCTGCAGCTGGCGCTGCGCCTGCGCAACGACGGCGGCTTGGTCGAAGTCGCTCCCTACGCCCACGCCGCGGGCGAGCACCTGGCGGCGCTCAGGGAAGCCCTGCCGTTTTCGCTGAGCGACGAGCAGGAGGCCGCGTTCCAAGACATCCTGCACGACATGTGCGATGGCGGGCGCGTGATGAACCGCCTGCTTCTGGGCGACGTCGGTACCGGCAAGACGGCCGTTGCCGCTTGCGCGCTGGCTGTGGCTGCCGATAGCGGTACGCAGGCCTGCGTTATGGCGCCCACGGGCGTTCTGGCGCTCCAATATGCCGATAAAACTGGCCCTCTGCTCTCGCAGGCCGGCATGTCCTGGGCGCTTCTGACGGGCGCCACGCCGGCCGCAGAGCGCGAACGCATCCATGCCCAGCTGGAATCGGGTGAGCTTGACGTGCTCTTTGGCACCCATGCGGTACTTTCGGATAACGTTGCGTTCAAGCATCTGTCGCTTGTCGTCATCGACGAGCAGCACCGGTTTGGCGTCGGCCAACGCAACGCCCTACGCGCGAAGGGCCCCGGTGCCGATCTGCTCGTTATGACGGCAACGCCCATCCCGCGTACGCTGGCGCTTTCGGTTTACGGCGATCTTGACACGAGCATCATCCGCCATCGGCCCGTCCCTGGCGCTGGCGTGACGACTCGCGTGCTCACCGAGTCGAGCCGCGACTTGGCTTACGGCGCCATCCGCGAGGCGCACGAAAAGGGTCAGCAGGCCTATGTGATTTGCCCGCTGGTGGAGCCGAGTGACTCGGCCGATGAGCTGGAAGACGTGCCTGGTATCGCCCGCGACGACGAGGGCCGCGTGACCGTGCCCGTGCCGCTGCACGATACGGCAACCGAGCTCGACCGACTGCGCCTGGCGTTGCCGGGACTTACCATCGAACGCCTTCACGGTCGCATGCCGGCGGGGGAGAAGGACCGCGTGATCGATGCCTTCAAGCGCGGCGAGATCGACGTGCTCGTATCGACCACGGTGGTCGAGGTGGGCGTCGACGTGCCCAACGCCACCGTCATGGTCATCGAGAACGGTGAGCGCTTTGGCTTGGCGGCCCTGCACCAGCTGCGCGGTCGCGTGGGCCGCGGCAGCGTGTCGGGCACCTGCCTGGTCATGACGCACTCCAAGGGCAACGGTGGCTCGTCGGCGGCACAAGACCGTCTCCAGTCGCTCGAAAAGACCTCGGATGGCTTTACGCTCGCCCAGATGGACCTGCGCCTGCGCCACGAGGGCGAGATCCTGGGGTATCGCCAGCACGGCGGCGTGACCCTGCGCTTTGTGGACCTGGACGCCGACGAGGATCTTATCGAATGGGCTCATTTGGACGCGGTCGAGCTCTTGCGGTATGCTAGCAATCTTGACTCCGTGGCGACGCGCCCCTTGCGCGACGCGGTCGCCACGCGCTATCGACATATCTTTAAGGAGGTCAGCGGAGGATGAGAATCATCGGCGGCGAATGGCGCGGCCGCAAGATCGAAGAGCCGCGCGGGCGCGATGTCACCCGTCCCACGACCGATCGCGTGCGCGAGGCATGCGCGTCCATGGTCATGTCGGCGTTCGATTTCGATTTGGACGAGGTCCGCGTGCTGGACGCCTTTGGCGGCTCCGGCGCCCTGGGAATCGAGATGCTCTCGCGTGGCGCCCGTTCGCTCACCACGTTCGAGATCGATCGCAATGCCGCCCGTCTGATCACCAAGAATATCGAGTCGCTGTGCCGCGACCGCTCGCGCTGGCGCGTCGTTACCGGCGATGTGCTGGAGAGCGCTTCGCGCGGTCGCGTGCCGGGCGGTCCCTTTGATCTGGTCCTGCTCGATCCGCCGTATGCCTTTGGCGCCGAGCCGGTCGAGGAGCTGCTGCAGAATCTTTCCCAGCAGGGATTGCTGGCACCCGGGGCCTTTGCCCTGTTTGAACATGCCGCATCCGATGTGGGCGCTCATCCAGCTGGTTTTGAGACCGTGCGGGAGAAGCGTTACGGCATTACCTCGGTTGATTTGCTGCGCTGGGCGGCCGAGGACGAGAACGACCATGCTGACGAGAACGAAAATGACGAGGATGCGCCTTCGGAGGACACCCATGAATGACACCATCAACCGCGTGATCGTCCCGGGCACCTTCGATCCCATCACCTTTGGCCATATCGACGTAATTCGCCGAGCCCGCCGCATCTTTCCCAGCGTGATCGTCGCCGTAGCCGAATCACAGGGTAAAAACGGCGTGGGTACCACCTTTATGCTCGACGAGCGCGTGGCGCTGGCCCGCGAGGCCCTCGGCGATTTGGACGGCATCGAGGTGCTGCCCTTCACCGGTCTGCTGGTCGACTTTGCACGTGAACAGGGGGCAGGTGCCGTCGTTAAGGGTCTGCGCGCCATGACCGACTTTGAATACGAGCTGCAGCAGGCCGACCTCAACTACCGTCTGGATAACGAGCTGGAGTCCATCTTCGTCATGAGTGCTCCGCAGTACGGCTACATCTCGAGTTCGGTGGTGCGCCAGATTGCTTCGCTTGGCAGCGACGTGTCGACGTTTGTGCCGCCCAACGTGGTCGAAGCGCTCAAACATCGCTTTTCGTGACGTTTTTTAATGCCTGGTGGCATGTGGTAGACTTACACGATGATATGTTACCTATGAAAGGAGACCGGATGCCGGGCGAGAATTTTCCTGGCGACAGGATCGTGAGTCTTGTCGACGAGCTCGAGGGGCTCATCGAAGAGGCTAAGACGCCGTTCGGCAAGAACGCCCAGATGAAGGTTATCGACGCCGACGTCTTCTTTAACATCCTCGACGAGATCCGCATGAGCTATCCCGAGGAATGGCAGAAGTCCCGCCGTATCCTCAAGGAGCGCGAGGAGCTTATGGCTTCCGCCGCCGCTCAGGCCGATTCCATCATTGCCGATGCTCAGCAGCAAGCGCTCACCATTGCCGGTGAGCAGGAAATCGTCCGCTTGGCACAGCAGCAGGCCGACGACATCCGCGACCGTGCCCAGCAGTACGAGCGCGAGACGCGCTATGCCGCCGAGGATTACGCCGAGCAGGTCTTTACGCACCTCGAGGAGAACCTTAAGAGCCTGACCGGCACCGTCACCCGTTGCCGTCAGCAGCTCAACGAGGGCGCCGCTCAGCAGAACGGTCAGTGGTAATGGCCGAGTTCCCGAGCGTAACCGTCGATCTTTCCGAGCAGCTCGAGTTTCCTGGAGACTCATACCCGCTGACCGGCAAGGTCGATGTCGCCACCTACACGGTGGGCGAGAAGGAGTACCAGCTGCAGGACGGCATTGCCTACGACGTGGTCTTTACCAACGCCGGTACCGGTGTTCTGCTCTCGGGCATGGTCCGCGCTCACGCCACCGGCGAGTGCGATCGCTGCCTGGAGCCCGCCTCGTTTGATATCGCAGGCGAGATCGAGGAGTTCTACCTCTTTGAGGAGCCCGAGGACCCCGAGGCCTACGAAGACGGCTACGAGTTGCTGGGCGAGGATCGCATCGTCGATCTGGGTGAGCCCATCAACGACGCGGTCGTCATGGACACGCCGTTCGTTGTTCTGTGCAAGCCCGATTGCCGCGGCCTGTGCCCCACCTGCGGTATCAATCTCAACGTCGAGCAATGCGATTGTGCCGCCAAGGCGGAGGCCGAATGGGCCGCTGCCACGGAAAATCCATTTGCAGCATTGAAGAATCTCAAGCTTGACGAGTAAAACTGTGGTAGTATCGCTACTTGCGCGTAATCGCCACACTGGATAGTTCATAAGGAAGGTCACTATGCCCGTACCTAAACAAAAGCAGGGTCGTATCCGCACCCATACCCGTCGTTCCGCCAACATGAAGATCTCGGCTGCGGCTCAGTCCACGTGCCCCCGTTGCGGCGCTGTCAAGCTCCCGCACCACGTGTGCCCCAGCTGCGGTTTCTACAAGGACCGCGAGGTTATCGTTACCGAGTAACTGTATACTCTGGATGCGATGCCGTTCCAACTGGAACCACAATGGCCGGCTCAATGAGTCGGCCATTTTTGTATAAGGAGCATGTGAAATGAGTAACGTTCGTGTTTGTGTAGACGTTGTGGGCGGAGACGAGAAGCCCCAGGTTGTCCTCGACGGTATCGAGGCTGCGCTTGCGGCAGATTCCGAGATCGAGGTCTTGGCCGTCGGTCCCGCCGAAATCGTCAACCCCTTTGCCGCGGCGCATGCCCGCGTGGAGGCTCTGGAGGCCCCTGACGTCATCAGCATGGAGGACGATCCCATTCGCGCCGTGATGACCAAGCGCAAGTCCTCGATCGTGCTTGCGTGCCGTGCCATTAAGAAGGGCAATGCGGACGCGTTTTTCTCGGCCGGCTCGACTGGTGCCATGACCGCTGCCGCCACGGCCTACGTTACGCCGTTTAGGTATTTGGCGGAGGGCAAGAAGCAACCGGTCCGTCCGTGCCTGACCAACGCTCTGCCCAATCGCGCCGGCGGCCTGACGGTGTTGTGCGATATGGGCGCCAATCCCGATGTTACTGTGGACGACATGGTGCGCTTCGCCCAGATGGGCGCTGCCTATGCTCGCGTGGTTTTAGGCATTGAGCATCCGCGTGTAGGCCTGCTTGCCAACGGCACCGAGGATGAGAAGGGCTCCAACTTTACCAAGTCGTGCTTCCCGGCCATGAAGGCCGCGGTTCCCGGCTTTGTGGGTAACTGCGAGGGCACCGATCTTACGTCGGGTAATTTTGACGTCGTGGTCGCCGATGGCATGTCGGGCAACATTGCGCTCAAGGCTACCGAGGGAGCTGCCAAGTTTTTGCTGCAGGAGCTCAAGGGCGCCTTTATGTCTTCGCTCGGAACCAAGATCGCCGCGCTGCTCATCAAAAAACAGATGCGCGAGATCAAAGCCAAGCTTTCGGGCGACGCCAAGGGCGGCGCGATTCTGCTGGGTCTGCGCGGCGTCGTGTTGATCGGCCACGGTGCCACGTCGGTCGAGGCCGTCAAGAACGGTACGCTTGCCGCGGCCCAGGCCGTACGTGCCGGGCTTGTCCAGGACGTTGCCAATTCCATGGACGGCATCGTTTTATAAAGGTCCCGTTACGTGGCTCAACCTGTACCGCGTGGGGTAGAATCGGAGCCGTGTTACAACGCGGCTCCGATTGCCGTGTTGCGTTGTGTTCCATGACATATGAGAGGAAGCGCTATGGACCGCTCCGAAATCTTCGATAAGATCGCCGAAGTCGCCGCTGACGTGCTGGGTGTCGATGTCGCCGACATTAGCGACGAGACCACTTTTGACGATCTCGATGCCGATTCGCTCGAGCGTCTGCAGCTGGTGACGGCCATCGAGGACGAGTTCGACCTCGAGATCGATGACGAGACCCTGCTATCGCTCAACTCTGTCGCCGACGCCGTCGATGCGATTGAAAACGCCAAGGAGGCCTAAGTCTTGGCTTTGTCTGAACGACTCACGCGCGCCCAGGAGATCCTGGGCCATGAGTTCAATAACAAGGTGCTGCTGCGCGCGGCGCTCACACATCCCTCGGCCGTCGAGGGTCAGCCGGTTTCTGCCAGCTATGAGCGCCTTGAGTTTTTGGGCGATTCCATTTTGGGCGCCGTGGTGGCCCGTTCGCTCTTTGAGTCCTATCCCGAGTTTGACGAGGGCAAGCTCACGCGCCTGAAGGTATCCCTTGTCTCGGGCGCCACGCTGTCCGAGGTGTCGCACGAGCTGGGTATCGACGACATCATCATCTTTGGCGCCTCCGAGACCGGTACCGGCGCCCGTGGCCTGCACTCGGCGCTCGAGAACGTCTATGAGTCGCTCGTGGGCGCGCTGTATCTGGATGCCGGTTGGGATGCGGCGGCGGAGTTCATCTACCGTACGCTTAAACCGCACCTGGCCACCGAGCGTGCCGAGCACCCCGCGAACCCCAAGTCGTTCTTGCAGGAGTGCGTGCAGGCAGACGGCCACGAGCCTCCCGCGTATAAGCTGGTCGGCTCCGAGGGCCCCGCGCATGCGCCCACCTTTACCGCTGTGGTGCTCATCGACGGTATTCGCCAGGGCCGCGGCACCGGTTCCTCCAAGAAGGAGGCCGAGGGGGCCGCTGCACTCGAGGCGCTCGACCGCATGGGCTATACCACCAACGGCGTGATTCTCAACAAGAAGCCTGTTTAAGCGAGGAACCGTGTATCTCAAGTCCCTCACGCTCAAAGGGTTCAAGTCGTTTGCCGACCGCGCCCATATGTCATTTGAGCCGGGCCTGACCGTCATCGTCGGTCCCAACGGCTCGGGAAAATCGAACATCTCCGACTCGATTCTGTGGGTCCTGGGCGAGCAGAGCGCCAAGCAGCTGCGCGGCCAGGCCATGGAGGACGTCATCTTCTCGGGTTCGTCGGCGCGCAAGCCGGTGGGTGTCGCCGAGGTCACGCTGGTGCTCGATAACTCGGACCATATGCTGCCCGTCGACTTTGACGAGGTCGCCATCACCCGTCGTATGTATCGCTCGGGCGAAAGCGAGTACCTCATCAACTCGAGTCCGTGCCGCCTGATGGACATTCAGGACATCCTGCACGATTCGGGCCTGGGCAAGGATACGCATTCCATCATCAGCCAGGGCAAGCTCGACGCCATTTTGCAGAGCCGCCCCGAGGAGCGCCGCGCCCTGATCGAGGAGGCCGCCGGCATCTCCAAACACAAGCGCCGCAAGGAACGTGCACTCAAAAAGATTAAATCGATGGACGAGCACCTGACCCGTGCCCGCGACATCAATAAGGAGATCGCCCGTCAGCTGCGGCCGCTGGAGCGTCAGGTCGATCGCGCGCGCAAGTACAAAGAGCTGTCCTCGCGCGCTAACGAGCTTACGCAGATGCTGGCCGTCGACGAGCTTCGTTCGCTGCAGTCGCAGTGGAACGACCTGGAGAGCCGCTCCAAGGAGGGCGCTGCCGAGCTTGAGCTTGCGCAGTACCGCTTGGGCGAAAAGGAGCGCGAGCTCGAGAAGCTCCAGGTCATGCTCGAGGAAAAGGGCCTTTTTGTGGGCGATCTGGGCGAGCAGCGCCGCCATATGCAAGACGTGGTCGGCCGCATTAACTCCGATATGCGCCTGCTCGAGGAAAAGGGCCACAACATGGTGTCGCGTCTGTCCGACATGCGCGGCCAGATCTCGAGCTCCGAGCATCAGCGTCGTCGCGTGGTCGAGGAGCTCGAGGATGCGCGTGCCCAGCTTGAGGAAGTGACCGGTGCGCACCTGCAGGCCCAGGACGACGTTGACGCCGCCGGACCTGCCGCCGCCGAGCTCCACGAGCGTCGCGTTGCGCTCGACAATCAGATTTCGCAGCTCACGCGCGAGCAGCGCGATGTGCAGCGTGTGGCCGATAACGCCGCGCTCGAGCTCGCCAAGGTGAAGGACTCGCTGAGCAATGCCGAGGTCGAGGACAACATGTACGCCTCGCGCCTGGAGCAGATCGACGAGCAGCTCGAGGAGGTCACGGCCTCGCTCGAGAGCCGTCGCGACCGCGCTGAGGAGCTCGACGGTGCACTCGATCAGGCCCGCCAAGCCCAGATTGATGCGCGCGAGGCCACCGAGGTCGCCCGTGCGGCCCTGAAGGACCTGCGTAATCGTGAGAGCGAGGCGCGCAACAAGCTGTCCGAGGTGCGCTCGGAGCTTGCCAGCCAAAAGAAGCTCGATGCCCGCATGGCCGACAGCTCGCCGCTGGTGAGCCGTCTGATGGGTGCGCTGGGCGATGATGTTTCGGGCCGTCTGGGAGACGTGCTCGAGGCTCCCCGTGAGCTCGAGGGCCTGGTCGAGCAGCTGCTTGCCGGCGATATCGATGCCCTGCTGTTTGATGACGATGCCACGCTTGAGCGCGCCGGTCGTGCGGCTCTGGACCAAAAGAAGGCCTCGGGCGAGGCGCTTCTGGTGGCGCGCGGCGTGAGCGGCTCTGCTGCCGCCGAGGCCGCTGCCGGTTCTCGTCTGGTCGATCGTCTGTCCGTGCGCTCCGGTTATGGCCCGGTTGTCGAGGCCCTACTCGGCGGCTATTACGTGGTCGATGACTTGGCTGCCGCGCTGGCGGCACCAGTCGTTGACGGTGTGACCTATGTGACTCCCGATGGCGCCCGCGTGAGCTGTGGCGGCCTGGTGCGCGTTGGGCTCGATGCCGGCGAGGCTTCGGGTGCCTTGGAGCGCAAGCGTCGCATTCGCGAGTTAGAGGGCCTGGAGCCCGATCTGGCTGCCGTGTTTGAGTATGTGTCGGATCAGGTCGTCGAGGCCAATGCGGCCGTCGAGGAGGCGCGTGCCGCCGAGGGCGATGCCGCCGGCGAGATCGCCCGTCTTGAGGGCGAGCGTCGCTCGCTGCTCTCCGAGATCGGCCGCCTGGAGCAAAGCGCCAACAATGCCGAGGTCGAGCGCGTGCGCATCTCCAAGCGCCGCGAGCAGGCCGCCGAGGCCGTTCGCGCTGCGCGCCCGCGCGTTGACGAGCTCACCCGTTCGCGCGACGAGGCCCGTGCGCAGGCAAGCGACCTGGGTCTCCAGATTGCCGAAGCTAACGACGAGCTCGATCGCGTGCGCCGTGACGATTCCGAGGCTGCCGGCAAGCTTGCCGATGCCAAGGTCCGCCTGGCTCAGACGAGCGAGCGCCTGCGTTCGCTGAAGGGCCGTGTGCCCGATCTGGAGCATCGTCTGGAGGGCATCGACCGCCGTATCCGCGGAACACGCCAGGCCTCGCGCTCGCTCGAGTTGCTGCGCCTGCGCGTCGACCCCATGCACGAGCGCTATTCGGCTCTGCTGGAGCGCGCATCGGATTGGGCCGCGCGCCTGCGTGACCAGGCTTCGCTCGAGGAGGCGGACTCGGCCTCGCTCAAGAAGACTATCGAGGACGCCAAGGCCGAGGTCTCCCGCGCCAAGGAGCGGGTCGATGCCGCCACGGCGACGCAAAACGAGTTCAAGGTCGCACGCGGCAAGCTCGAGGTGCAAGTAGAGGCAGCCATCAAGGCCATTACCGCCGATGGCACCACGGTGCTTGAGGAAGCGCTCATGCTTCCTGCTCCCACCGACCGCGATGCCGCCGAGCGCGAACTCAACCAGCTCGTTCGCCAGATCAACAACCTGGGCCCTGTGAACCAGGTTGCCATGGAGGAGTACGAGCAGCTCAAGCGCCGTGCCGATTATATCGAGGAGCAGCTGGCCGATCTGGAGAGCGCGCGCAAGGCGCTCACCAAGATTACCGTGGCCATCGACCGTAAGATGCGCAAAGCCTTCCTGGTGACCTTTGAGAAGGTCGATGCGAACTTCCGCGAGATCTTCGCCATGCTGTTCCCGGGCGGCCAGGCGCATCTGGAGATGACCGACCCCGAGCATCCGGCCGAGACGGGCATTGAGGTTGTGGCGCAGCCGCGCGGCAAGCGCATTACCAAGATGATGCTCATGTCGGGCGGCGAGAAGAGCCTGACAGCGCTCGCCCTGCTCTTTGCCGTGTATCGCACGCGCACGGTGCCGTTCTATGTGCTGGACGAGGTCGAGGCGGCACTAGATGACGCCAACCTGTCCAAGCTCATTGGCGCACTCGATGTGTTGCGTTCCGATACGCAGCTCTTGGTTATCTCGCACCAGCGCCGTACTATGGAGGACGCTGACGTCCTCTACGGCGTCTCGATGCAAGCCGACGGCGTCAGTCACGTCGTCTCGCAAAAACTCGATCGCGAAACCGGAAAGGTCGTGAATGCATAATGGGATTCTTCGATGCTCTCTCGCGCGGACTTGAGCGCAGCCGCGAGGCCCTCAACGAGGTCTTTTACTTTGGCGGCGAGGTCGATGAGGATTTTTGGGAGGACCTAGAGGACACCCTCGTCATGGGTGACATGGGTGCCGAGGTCGCCATTCAGGTCTCCGATGACCTGCGCGATACCGCGGCCAAGAAGAACCTCAAGACCGCCCCGCAACTCCGTCGCGCCCTGGCTGAGCAGCTCGAACAGCATTTTGTGCCCGTCGAGCGCGATCCGTTCGCCGACACGCCGAGCTGCGTGCTGTTTGTGGGCATTAACGGTGCCGGCAAGACCACGACGGTCGGCAAGATCGCGAGCGCCATGGCTGCCCGCGGCAAGAACGTCGTGCTGTCTCTTATACACATCTCCGAGCCCACGAGACTAAGGCGAATCTCGTA
>UQOJ01000035.1 GCA_900542635.1 uncultured Collinsella sp. | reverse complement strand
GTCTCGTGGGCTCGGAGATGTGTATAAGAGACAGAACTTAAACTGGGCCCTGTCAGCGGTATCGCCGGCAACGTCGGTGATCTCGACGCCCTCGGGGACCTCGACCTTAAACCAAATGAAGTCAGTCCTCATATCCACGGCTGGCTTTTCCGCTCCACCGCCGCCGCCACCGCCACTGCCGGTAGCGCCGCCGCTGCCGCCGCAACCCACCAGGGCAACCGCGGCAAAGAGACTGATGCAGAGGGTGAGAATCGCAAAGGCCTTCTTTTTCATGGTCGTGTCCTCCTCGATCTGTAACCGCCCATGGATTACCTGCCTTTACTGTACGCGCGAGCGGCTCGCTCGGGTGGGCCATGTGTCCCATTCTGAGGGCTGGAATTGCGCCGACAAGTGGCAATATGCGAGGGCGCCCAACCCGGGGAGGGCCGATGCTGTCGGCCCTCCCCGGGTTGGGCGCCCGTTGTTTTAATGGGGCGCGTGTACGCGGGTTCGCGTAGGCGCGTACGGGTGCCCCGTTACTTGATCTCGATGCTCGAAATCTCGACTTCACGTGCCTCGTCAACTGCTTTCTTCATGTCATCGGGGAACTCGATGGAGTTGAGGAGCGCTTCGGCTTCTTTCTTGTGAAGGTCGACGTTCCTAATCATGATATAGACGCTTCCCGTGTCGACGTCAGTAAAGAGGTAGGTATAAGTGCCGCCGTTGTCCTTGCACGTTCCGGTGAGCCATGTTCTACCGTTGTACTCGACGGGGTCGCCATCCTCCCACTGGAACGTTCCGGTGTGCCTTTCGGCCTGCTCTGCAAAGGACTCTTCGGCCGTCATCTTCTCTTGCCAAACGGGGATGAAACGGTCGACTGTGGTGTTCTCGTTCTCGGGGAAGGTGAGCTGGACCCTGTCGGCGTTCTTGCCGGCGGAGTCGCTTACGCCGACGCCCTCGGGCATCTCGACCTTAAACCAGATAAAGTCGGTCTTCTTGGCGACGGGGGCCTTTTCCTTGCTCTCGCTCTTGGAGGCGCTGCCGCCGCCCGATGCGCTCCCGCCGCAGCCGACAAGGGCAAACGCGGCAAAGAGGGCGATGCAAAGGGAAAGGATCGATAGGGTCTTTTTCTTCATGGTGGCGTCCTCCTTGTCTGCCAGGGACATCGTGTGCCGCGGATCGCTGGGGCGGCGGTTACGCATGCACATGATGTCTTTGTTTACTGTGCGGTTATTCCTCCATTCGTCGTCCGGTGCCGTGATGAGCTTGCCCCAACATAGGGCTCCTTACCTATATGTATGCCCCAGTTGCCGCTGCCCGGAAGTCTCGAAAGGTGGGCCATGTGTCCCATGTTTGCGGTGCCGACGCCTATCGTTCGTCATAGTAATCCGCGATGGCCAGGTGCGCTGACGCACGAGTACTTATGGGCTAGACTTAGCACCATTATGTGATCGATGCGGTCGGTCGGCGGTTGCCACCCGACCGATGTATATGACTTGAAGGTGCATGTGTATGAGCCAAGAGATGATGGACAAGACCTGCCGCGGGTTTGCCGAGGCGCTGGCCGCGCGCGAGCCGGTTCCCGGCGGTGGCAGCGCGAGCGCCTTTGTGGGCGCGCTGGGCGCCTCGCTGTGCGGAATGGTTGCCCGCTACGGTGCGACCAATCCCGCGCTTGCTGATCGTGCGGATGACCTGACGCGTGCGTTTGCCCAGGCTGATGAGCTGGCCCAGGAGCTTGTCGAGTTGGTTGCCGAGGACGTTCGTGCCTATGGGCAGGTGTCCGCGGCGTACGGTATTCCGCGCGACGATCCGGCTCGAGCGACCGCGATTCAGGATGCGCTGCATGTGGCGGCCATGCCACCGTATCGGATCATGGATGCCTGCGGCCGCGCGCTGGCGCTGCTCGAGGACATGGCCGACAAGGGCTCCCGACAGCTGCTGTCCGACGTGGCGTGCGGTGCCGTATTCTGCCGCGCCGCCATGCAGGGCGCGAGCCTGACGCTCTTCGCCAACACCACATCTATGAAAGACCGGGTGCGTGCCGAGGAGCTCGAGGCGGCGTGCGATGAGATGCTGGATACGTGGCTGCCGCGCGCCGATGCGCTGGCGCGCCGCGCCGCCGATGCAGCCAGGAAGAGGGGATAGCCATGGCCGAGCTGCTTAAGGGTGCTCCCGTTGCCCGTGTTTTGACCGAGGAGCTCGTTGCTCGCTGCGTTGCTTTGCGCGAACGCGGCGTTGTGCCGACGCTGGCCATTGTTCGTGTGGGCGAGCGCGAGGACGACCTGTCCTACGAGCGCGGTGCCCTCAAGCGCTGCGAGAAGGTTGGCATTGAGGCTCGCCGCGTTTTGCTTCCTGCCGATGTTTCGCAGGACGAGCTGTTGACGGCCGTCGAGGACATCAATACCGATTCGGCTGTTCATGGCTGCCTGATGTTCCGCCCGCTGCCCGCCGGCCTTGACGAGAACGCCGTCGCCGCAGCGCTCGATCCCGTCAAGGACGTTGACTCTATGACGCCGGCTTCGCTGCTCACCACGCTTTCGGGGCGCGGCGAGGGTTTTGCTCCTTGCACGGCTGAGGCCGTGTTGGCGCTACTGGATCATTACGGCGTTGAGCTGGATGGGGCCAAGGTCGCGGTCGTTGGTCGGTCGCTGGTGATTGGCCGTCCTGTTGCCGCCATGCTTACGGCTCGCAATGCGACCGTGACGACGTGCCATACGCATACGCGCGACTTGGCTGCCGAGTGCCGCGCTGCCGACATTGTGGTTGCGGCCGTTGGACGTGCGCGCACGATTGGCGTGGATGCGGTTCGCGAGGGCCAGACGATCATCGATGTGGGCATCAACTGGGATGAGGACGCTGGCAAGCTGGTCGGCGACGTCGATTTTGATGCTGCGGCGCCGGTTGTTGGTGCCATCACCCCCGTGCCGGGCGGCGTGGGAGCTGTGACGACGGCGATCCTCGCCCAACACGTGATCGAAGCGGCGGAGCGCGCATCGAAATAGGCGTTTTGGGCTGTTTAAGGGGTTAGTTCTATACCCCGTGGACAAAAAATGGCAAATATGAGTACTGTTGCCAAGTTAGTCACATATGTTTGAGATCATTTTGGCTCTTTAGCGATAAGTAATATCGTTAAAGAGCCAATTTTATTGGACGTATGGGGAATTACTAGACTCAGTTTTTGGACAGGTGAGGATTCCTGGCGCCCGGAACAGTGCAATTTGCTGTTACTAAATTTGTGACAGTACTCATATTTGGCGTTTTCTGACCACAGGGGTTGCCGAGGCCGTGGTTTCGCCCTTTTTGCGTCGAAGCGATACACTGTTGCCGTTTGATTTCTTCGCTCAAGGAGGATGCGCATGCCGTGCACAACGATTTTGGTTGGTAAAAACGCAAGCTACGACGGGTCGACGCTTGTCGCGCGTAACGAGGACTCGTCCAACGGGGTGTTTGAGCCCAAGCGCATGCGCGTGGTGCACCCCGACGAGCAGCCGCGTGTCTACACGAGCGTCCTGAGCCACCTGACCGTTGAGCTGCCCGATAACCCCATGCGCTACACGAGCGTCCCCGACGTCGTTCCCGGTCACGGTATTTGGGCCGAGGCCGGCTTCAATGAGCTCAATGTGGGTATGTCCGCAACCGAGACACTCACCACCAACGAGCGCGTCCGCGGCGCCGATCCGCTCGTGGACTATGTGCCCGCCAAGGGTAACGAGGGCGAGGATGACTACGTTCCGGCGCAGCCCGGCGGCCTGGGCGAGGAGGACATGGTGACCCTGGTGCTGCCGTATGCCAAGTCCGCCCGCGACGGTGTTCGTATCCTGGGTGACCTGCTCGAGCGCTACGGCACTTACGAGAACAACGGCATCGCCTTTAGTGATGTGGACGAGATCTGGTGGCTCGAGACCATCGGCGGTCACCATTGGATCGCCAAGCGCGTGCCTGACGACGCCTATGTGACCATGCCCAACCAGCTGGGTATCGACAGCTTTGACCTGGACGACGCCGAGGGTGCCCAGGCCGACCACATGTGCTCGTCCGACCTGCGCGCCTGGATGGCCGAGTGGCATCTGGACCTGACGTTGGGCGTCGAGGGCGACGGCCCCGCTGCGGGCTTTAATCCGCGCGAGGCCTTTGGCTCGCACAGCGACAGCGACCATGTCTACAACACGCCGCGCGCGTGGTACATGCAGCGCTGCCTCAACCCCAGCGACGTGTGGGATGGTCCCGAGGCCGACTACACGCCCGAGAGCGACGATATCCCCTGGAGCCGCGTGCCCGAGCGCAAGGTGACCATCGAGGACATCAAGTACGTGCTTTCGAGCCACTACCAGGGCACGGAGTACGACTGCTACGGTAGCAAGGGCACGCCCGCCACGCGCGGCGCCTATCGCCCCATCGGCATCAACCGCAACAGCCAGCTCGCCGTGCTGCAACTGCGTCCCTATGCGCAGCCGGCCTATCGCGCCGTGCAGTGGATGGCGTTTGGCTCCAACTCGTTTAACGCGCTGGTTCCGCTGTACGCCAACGTCGAGACCATGCCCGAGTACTATGCCGACACGCCGGCTCGCGTGACGTCCGAAAACTTCTACTGGGCCAACCGCCTGATCGGCGCCCTGGCTGACGTCCGTTTCCGTGAGTGCGGCCGCGCGGTCGAGGATTATCAGGAGAAGGTCGGTGGCATGGGCCACAAGCAGATCCATGACGTCGACGCTGCCGTAGCCGCTCTGCCCGAGGCCGAGGTGTCTGCCGAGCTTGCACGCGCCAACGAGGAGTTTGCCGAGCGTGTTCGCGTAGAGACCGATGCTCTACTGGGCAAGGTGCTCTACACCACGAGCTGCGCCATGAAGAACTCTTTCGCGATGAACGACAACGTGAGGTAGGGATTTCCCGTCGATCGAATAGCGCTAAAACGCTTTGTCGCTTTCACTCAATCTTGGGTACAAGAACGCCAATGCAGTTGTTTGTGATTGGAGACAACCATGGTTATGAAACTCGATCAGCTTGTTAACGGCGCCATCAACGTTGGCTTTGGCGCTGCCGCCGTTGCCGTCGAGGGCAGCAAGAAGGTTCTCGACGACCTCAGTACCAAGGGCGAGCAAGTCCGCAAGGACACCGCCACCCCCGATATCGCCCGCAGCGTGTCCGACATGTTCGAGCAGGCCGGCGGTACCATCTCCGATCTGACCGAGCGCTTGGGCATGCAGGGCGAGACCGCGGCCCAGCGCGTGCTCGACGAGCTCATCCTTGCCCGCGTCCGCGTTATGACCGCCCCCGAGCGCACGGCTTTCCTGGCCCATGTGCGCGACATCGTCGATTCGGTCGAGGACAACGTGACCTCGGTGCCCGTCGAGTCCGTTGAGCCCGACGATGCGAAGGATACCGGAGAGGCCGAGTAGCAGCGCAGATGGCAGATTCCACCACCGATTACAACAATCTAGATCCCTTGGGTGACGAGGCGGCGGTTGTCGATGAGGTCGATGCCGTCGTCTCGGGCGCTCGCAAGAAGCCGCGCGCTGTCGATATGGTCCCCGAGGAGCCCGACGCGATGGCGCCGGACGAGGAATACCAGCTCACGCCGGCGGGTCGCCGCGAGCGCATCGGACAGATTGTTCGCCTGGTCAAAAAGTACCGCGTGTGGGATAACCTCACGCCGGTTCGTTTGCGCCGCCTGCTCGAGGAACTCGGCCCCATGTTCGTCAAGATGGGGCAGATTCTGGCCAACCGGTCCGAGATTCTGCCGCAACGCTTTTGCGACGAGCTGCGTCGTCTGCGCTCCGACGTGGAGCCCGTACCGTACGAGGTCGTACTCAGTTGTCTGGAAGAAGAATACGGCCTGCGCCTGGGGGAGATGTTCGATGCGATCGACCCCAATCCGCTTGGTAGCGCATCGCTCGCGCAGGTGCACCGCGCTCGTCTGGTGACGGGCGAGGACGTGGCCGTCAAGGTGCAGCGCCCCGGTGCGCAGCAGGTTATGGCGCAGGACATCGATATCATCCGCTCGGTGGTGCGTATCGTTTCCAAGTTCGTCAACACCGATCAATTCGTTGACCTGCACGGCGTAGTCGAGGAGTTGTGGACCTCGTTTCGCGAGGAGACCAACTTTTTGGCCGAGGCCAAAAACCTCAACGACTTCTACGAGTTCCATAAGAGCGTTCATGGCGTGACGTGCCCTAAATCCTATCTGGACCTGTGCACCGAGCACGTGGTGGTCATGGATTACGTCGACGGCATTTCGATCGCCGATCCTGAACGCTTGGTGGCCGAGGGCTATGACTTGGAAAAGATCGGTGCCGCGATCGTCGAGGACTACTCGACGCAGGTGCTCGACGACGGCTTTTTCCATGCCGACCCGCATGCGGGAAACATCATTCTCAAGGACGGTATCGTTTACTTTATCGACTTGGGCATGGTCGGACGCATGTCGAGTCACGATCGCGGTATCGTAAAGGACATGATTTTCGCCGTGGCCGAGGGTGACGTTCCCAAGCTCAAGGATTCGCTCATGCGCTTCGCCGTGACGCGTGGCGATTCGGCCGAGCTCGATCATTCAGCGTTTTTGTCCGACCTTGACTTTATCGTGGCTGACTTTGCGGGCCTTGACCTGAAGGATCTTGATATCGGCGAGTTTTTGACCTCGCTGTTAAACCTGGCGCGCAAAAACGATGTTGAGCTGCCGAGCGTGGTGACGATGTTCGCGCGCGGCATGGTGACGCTCGAGGGTTTGCTGACCGAGTACATGCCCAACGTCAACATGATCCAGATCATCCAGACGTACATCAAAAACGAGAAGAGCACCTATGCGCGCGTGCGTGATATGGGACGCGATCTTGCCGCGAGCAGCTATCGCGCGGCAAAAGGCTCGCTCGAGGCGGCCGAGTATCTGGGCTTGGCTTCGCGCATGCTTACGCGCGGCCAGCTTAAGGTGAACACGCAGATCATGAGCAGCGATAAGGCGCTGCGACAGCTGGGCGGAATTATCGACCGCATGTCGATGGCTATCGTTATCGCCGGCCTGTTTATCGGTTCGTCGGTGGTGTACTACGCACGCATCGAGCCGGTTGTGTTTGGTATCCCGGTCATTGGCTTTATGGGCTACGTGAGCGCGCTGGTGCTGGCGCTTATGCTGGGCCGCAATATCTGGCTCAACAGCCACGGCGGCAAACACTAGAGGCTGCGACCGTCACCGCATTTTCCTATCGCAAACAATAGCTTTTACCTTGGGCTTCGCCTGTGTGCGGGGCCCTTTTGCGTGATACCATTTTGACGGTAATAATCGATGGCCTAGATGGTGGTGCGGAGACGCACGAACGCGCGGTTTTCCTGCGCGTTTGGGAGAATCGGGGTGCAAGTCCCCGGCTGTACCAGTAACCGTAATTCCTCTTGGCTCGGGATGTTCGCGTCGCAGATCGGACGACGCGCCTGAGCCGTTAAGGTTAAGTCGGATCGCCTCCCATCTTGCATGCGGCTGCGGCGTATGCCGCCGGTGTGCATAGGGCTCTGGAGGGAAGGGGGACCCCGATGGGGGAACTCGAGCGTAACATGCGCGATGGCGTGGGGCAGCCTCAAGGCAACGCTCCAAGTGCAGACAGTAGGAGACAAATGGATATGTTTGAGGACGAGCGCCAGCGCGTCTCACATCGCCGTGGCGCAATTGCACGCGGCGTAGCCAAGCGCGGCCTGGTGGCATTCCTGGCCTTCGCGATGGCCTTTGGCACCACGCCGGCTCAGCTGTGGGCCGAGGGCGCCGAGGGCATTGCCGAGGCTGTGGCTCAGGCTACGACGCCGGACGAGGACGCAGCGCTTGCGGGTGGTGCCGCTGAGCAGAGCGGCGCCGAGGTTTCGGATTTCGGAAGCGCGCCTGCAGCTAGTGCCGCCACTACAGAGGCGGCAACTGGCGACGAAGGCTCGGCGACGGGGGAGAGCCCTGCTACGAGCGAGCAGTCTTCGACGGCATCCGCTGGCCAAGCAGGATCTGCCGCCGCGGCTGCCGTTCAGACGGAGAACCCGACAGAAACTGGCGATGTCGCCAAGAAGCAAGTCGAGGTCTCGTTCTCGATTATCGGCACCGATGCCGACGGCAAGGCTCAGACCTGGGTGGCGCCTACGCAGCTCAAGCTCGACGAGGGCGCGACGGCTGCGGATGCCTTCATTAAGCTGCAGGAGAAGACGGGCTTCAAGGCGAAGTACGAACCGAACACGGCATACGGTTTCTACCTCGAAAGCATCACATCCCCGAGCGATGGTCGCACGCTTGCCTACGATCCGACGACTTATGCCTTCTGGCAGCTGTTCGTCGACGGCGCGTCTTCCTCGGTTGGTGCGAGCAGCGTCAAGCTCACCCAGGGGCAGAAGATTGAGTTTGCCTATACGGCTGGTAGCGCGTCCCCTGTCGTTAAGGACCAGGTTGCCGCAAATGTGACCGTCATTGGTCGCGATGCCCAGGGCAAGACCCAGACTTGGGTCGATAACGCGCAGTATGTGGTGACGTCCGGCTCGAGCGCACTTGACCTTACGAAGGTCGCGCTTGAGGCGAATGACATCGACGCCGTTGCTGCTGGCTCCTTCATTCTGAGCCTTAAGTACAACGGTGTTGAGCTGGGTACGCCCCAAGATTATTCGACCTATTGGCAGCTGTTCATCAACGGCAAGTCGAGCGACTACACGGCAGACAATGTCACCATTCATGCTGGTGATACCGTTACGTGGTTCTACGGTGGCTGGGGCGACCAGTTGCCGTCCGATTCCGTCCATGCTTCCGTTCAGGTCCTCGGTAAGGACAAGGACGGCAAGCAGCAGGTTTGGGCTTCGACGGGCCAGACGAGTCTCAAGTCGGGCTCTACTGCCAAGGATCTCCTTGAGCAGACCGGCCTTACTCTCGATGCTGGCGAATCGTCTTGGGGCTGGTTCCTCAACGGCATTACTTCGCCGTTCGATGGTAAGTCCTATGGCTGGGATGCTGCGACTAATAGCTATTGGCGCTTCTACGTAAATGGCAAGTTCGCCGACGTTGGCGCCGGTGTCTACGAGCTCCAAGAGGGCGATGCCGTCACCTTTATGTATGGTGCTGACGCCGATGCCCTTCCTGGCCAGGTTCTTGGGTCTGTCGATGTTATCGGTCCCGATGTCAACGGCAACAATACTCGTTGGGGCTCGGCAAGCAATGTTTCTCTGCCCGAAGGCTCTACTGCCCAGAACCTTATTGAGACGGTCCTGAAGGCCAAGGGCGTTACGTACAACGGCTCCCAGAGTGGTGAGTACTGGTTCCTCAATTCCATCAACTCGCCGTTCGATCACAAGCCGTATGCCTGGGATGCTGCGACCAATAAATATTGGCACCTGTATATCAACGGAGAGCCCTCCTTACTCTGCGCCAATCAGATTACGCTCAAGAGCGGCGATAAGGTTACGCTTGCCTATGCCACCGACGATTCGGCCATGCCCGATCCCGACAAGATTGTCGTGGACCCGAGCGCGACGACCCCTGATTGGGATGCCGAGTGGGCCGGCTACGGCAACAGTGGCAACGGTTCGACCGTAACGGATGCCAAGACGCCTGCGCAGGCCGCCGGTCTTAAGTGGGCCTTCGATTGGAAGGCCGAGTCTGGTCAGCAGTATGCCAACTGCAGCGAGCCTGTCATCGCTAACGGCTTTGTGTATATCGCGACCGAGAACGAGCTCATTAAGATCGATTCGTCCACGGGCAAAAAGGTTGCCTCTGCGCCGCTTGCCTCCAAGGTGAGCTATACTTCTCGTCCGATCTATACCAATGGCCTTATCATCGTTCCGCTCAACGGCGGTGCGGTCCAGGCGATTACTGCAGACAAGCTGATCTGCAAGTGGCTGACGCCTGGTTTGACGGACTTGACGCAGAGCTCCTGCACCGTCGTTTCGGACGGCGAGTACGTCTATGTAGGCTCGGTCGATATTTCGTATGACGAGAATTACAACGCGACCTACGGCAACGGCTCCTTTGCACGCATTAAGATTGCCACGGGCGAAGTTTCTTGGCAGAACATCGACCCTGCCGAGGGCTATTACTGGACTGGTGCGGCTTTGACGGATAAGTATGCCATCGTTCCTACGAGCGCGGGCACGCTTAAGTGCATTGATAAGACGACGGGCGATGTCGTTTCGACCATGAAGCTCGGCGCTGTCGCAAATGCCGATTGCATTGCCGATCCGTCTAATGGTTCGACCTTCTATCAGATGACACACGACGGAAAGCTTCATGTGATTTCGCTTTCGGCGAAGGGCGTACTGAGCGAGCAGAAGACGGTTGATCTGGGCCTTACGAATAATCTGAGCGCCCCCGCGGTGTCTGGTGACAATCTGATTGTCGGCGGACAGACGGCTACTGGCTCTGCTCTGGTTCTCTATAACCTGAAGACGGGTAAGACCACGATGATCGCTGCTGCCGACGGCAAGGCGCTGCCGGCTGGCCTCAACGGTATTGCTGCTACTCCGCTGGTGAGCGTTCAGGGCGGCAAGACCCATGTGTACTTCACCGTTAACAGCGCGGATAGCAAGGATTACGTCAACTACTCTGCTGGTGGTGGCGTGTATCGCTATACGCTCGGCGATGCAGAGGCGACGCAGATTTATGATGCGGCTGGCCATTACCAGTACTGTGACTCTCCGGTCATCGCCGATGCATTTGGCAACCTGTACTACATCAATGATTCGGGCACGCTGTTCAAGCTCGGGGCCGTTGAGTCTTGGACGGTTGCCTTTAATTCCAACGGCGGGTCTGCTTGCGACACTAAGTTTGTTGCTACGGCCGACGGCAAGCTGGTCAAGCCGGCCGATCCGACGCGCGATGGCTACACTTTCGGCGGTTGGTTCACCGATGAGGCTTGCACGCAGGCGTATGACTTCAGTACGCCGGTGACGGCCGATCTGACGCTGTATGCCAAGTGGACCAAGAATGCTGTTAACCCTGGCGGCAATGGCGGTTCTGGCTCCAATGGCGGCAATGGTGGCGCTGGCAACGGTTCCGGTGCTGGCGCTGGCACGGGCACGGGTTCCGGCTCCGGCACGAAGGGCCAGCAGACTGGCGGCGCTGTCGCTCCGGGTCATAAGCCGATGACCAAGACGACGGTGTCGACCAAGACCGAGACCAAGGACAACAAGTCCAACAAGAAGGACTCCGATAAGTCCGATAAGAAGGACGAGAAGAAGTCTGGCAAGAAGTCTGACAAGAAGGACAGCAAGTCCGACAAGAAGTCCGATTCCAAGTCCGATACGGGTGCTGCTTCCACGACCACTGCTAAGAAGCCCTCTAGTGCTTCCGAGCAGGAGACTGGCGCCAACCCGCTCGCCATTGTTGGCGTTGCCGCCGGCGTCATCGGTCTCGCCATCGTCGGCGTGTTCGTGTTCACCAAACGTCGGTAGGTGAGGGCTGTGTCCAATAAATCCAAGGACGCTGACCCCAAGCAACCAAATTCCTCGTTCATTCAGTTCGACGATGCAAAGCAACAGGGCGCCGCTTCGGCGGCGTCCGCCCCTCGACGGAAGGCGCTTACTGGCGTCCTGACCGCCGCGTGCGTTGCGCTAATTGTCATATCGCTGGGCTTCGTCCATCCTTCCGAGAGCGGCGCCTGGTCCATTGACTGGATCGTTCAGACCGTGACGGGGGAGAGCGTCGTCGCGAAGGACGCCAAGGGGTCTGACTCGACCGTCGCTTCGGGTAAAGCTGGCTCCAAGGATTCCAAATCTTCGGATGGGTCGAACGACGAGTCTAAGGGTTCGGATAAATCTGACTCTAAGAAGGAGTCCGAGTCTTCGGACAAGGAATCAAACAAGGGCTCGGATAGCAAAAAGTCCGAAGACAAGGATGGCAAGAAGTCTGGAGAGAAGAACAGCAATAAAAAGACCGACGGCAATCAGTCGACTTCTCAGAACTCGACTTCTTCTGGCGGGGCCGGCTCTACGCCTGGCGCCTCCTCCTCATCCAGCGGGGCATCTTCTGCCCCCGATAACGGCAACGCCTCTACTGGCGACCAGGGCAGCTCGCAGCAGCCTAGCTACGTAACGGTGACGGTTTCGGTCACATCGAGCGCCGTGGGCAATCCTGTGTCCTCTGGTGGCACCTTTACCTTTAACGAAGGCGCTACCGTTTACGATGCCCTGTGCGCGCTGGGCCTTTCTGTCAACGCACATGGCTCGTCGTACGGCACGTATGTCTCCGCGATTGGTGGTTTGGCCGAGAAACAGCACGGCGGCACGAGCGGCTGGATGTACTCCGTCAACGGCACAACGCCCATGACGGCCTGCAGCAACTACGTTCTCTCAAACGGCGACAACGTGGTCTGGTATTACGTTACAGGCTAGAGGCCTCGACATAGCGCGCCAGACGGGCGGTTCGGACAAACATCCGGGCCGCCCGTTTTTCATGCGAATGGGACTGGGCCGCCGGGTCTCTCGGCAAACAAAAAACCGGTTGGAATGGGAATTCCAACCGGTTATACATTCAGGCAAATAGTGAATCGACTACGACCGTGCGCCCTCGAGGAAGAAGCGCCGGCTGAAGTAGTTGTACCAGGTGACGAGGAACGTTGCGATGGCCTTCATGGCCTGGTAGCCGATGCTCAAAAACGTGACGCCCACAAACATGTACAGGTCGTTGAGGCCCAGGCCGATCACCGACAGGATGGTGAAGATCGTGAACTCACGCTTGCGGCTCATACCTTCGCGGTGGTCGAACACGTACTTCATGCTGAGCCAGTAGTTGACCACGACGGACGTGATAAACGAAACCGTGGTGCTCATCAAAAAGTCGAGGTGGAACAGCTCGACGAGCGCAATGAGCATGCCCCAGTCGATGCCAAAGGAGATAAGACCCACGACGGCAAACTTGAGGAACTGCTTGGTATGAGGTTGTGCCAGCGCCTTGCGCACGTAATCACATCCAATGCGTTGATGAATCGAGCAACGAGTTACTTTAGAGCTTTTGCATGGGAAACGTAAGGTCTTTGGAAAGAACTATACGAACTCGTCAAATTTTCAAGAGCTAATCCGCAAACGTTGACAAATTGCCCGTAAACGAACGATGCCCACGGGCGATACTGTACTGAGCGCGCATTGTCCGTGGGCATCGTAAGGCCGTAGGGTTGTGAGTTACTTGGTCTCGTCACCCTCCAGGAAGATCTTTCGGGTCACAAAGTTGTAGACCATGACAAGCGCGGTGGCGCAGATCTTGGCGATATTGGCCTCGAGCCCCAGACCGGCGTTGAGCGCCAGCACGATGCCGTCGTTGAGCACCAAACCGATCACGGACAGCACGACAAAGATGATGAACTCGCGGCGGCGGCTCATGCCTTCCTTGTGCGCAAACACGTACTTCATGCTGGCGACGTAATTAAAGATGAGCGAGACGATAAAGCCGCTGGTGTTGGCGATTAGGATGTTGAGGCCCAGACCGTAGTGGAGCAGATTCATAATGCCAAAGTCGATAACCGTGGCAATGACACCGACGACGCCAAATTTCATGATCTGCGCAAGGAGCTTTTGCATGGTACCTGCCTTAAGCTGGCGCCGAAGCGCCGCGGGGATGACAAACTCAGCAAGTTTAGCCAATCCCCGCGGGTGGTGCTAGGCGCGCTCCTCGATAGCACCGTTTCTATATGCATCGAGCAGCTGACGCAGGTCCTGGATTTGGCTGCGGATCTTGGCGCCAGTATCGGTGTCGCTCACCATGCGGCGACGGTCTGCTTGGTCAAAACGGTTGGTCTCGCTTTCGATGTCCACGTTGCGCGTGAGTGCCTCGGCAACCGTTGTAAAGGCCCGGTGCGACTTGAGGCGGCAGCCGCGCGAGCTCGAGATGAGTGTATAGCCGGCGATACCCGTCTTGGGATGGTAAGCGCGGCAGAAACCGCCATCGATGACCAGCAGTTTGCCGTTGGCGCGGATGGGCTGCTCGCCCTTGGTGGTCTTGACGGGTGTATGGCCGTTGATGATGTGGCCGGTCGGCGAACATGCCATGGGCGCGACGCCAAACTCGCGCATGATGTCATCGCAGACCGAGGGCGACTTGGTAAGCGTAAAGTACGGGTCCATCGGCTCGACCCAGGTGCTCTTATCGGCGATATAGGCGCGCTCAAAGGTGCGCACCAGGCGTCCGCTGGCGGGTGAGTTAAAGCCAATCCACAGGTACCACATCCAGTCGAGAGCGTCGCGGTCGCCCACGCGCCAGGCCCGGCGGGCGATGTAGTCGCAAAAATCGAGATAATCGCGGCCAGCGTGCCAGGTGCCCAGGCAGTTCATGCTGCTAAAGGTGCCGTCTTCGTTGAGCGGAACGCAGCCGTGGAAGAGCAGGTTGCCGTTGGCGACCTTGTACATCGAGCCATGGGAATAGAGGAAATCGATATGGCGATGCAGGTGATCAGCGGTGACAAACTCGGACACGAGCTTGTCGATGATGTGCTGCTCCTGGGGCGTGAGCGTATAGGGGTCTGCCGGGTCGACGGTGGGGAAGTCGTTGGTCGTGAGCGGCCACACGCTGCCGTCGGCGAGCGTGACCGTGCCGGTGTCGTGATCGATCTTGTCGAGTAACAGGCGGTCGGTCATATCGAACTCGGGGTGGCGCTGGATAATCTGGCCCTCGAGCTTAAAGAGCAGCACGTTGATGGCCTTGATCAGCGGGGTGATGGACTCACCGGCGGTGTAGGTAGCATCGGCAAAGGCGACAAGCTCACGCAGCGAGATGCCGTAATCGTTCTCGAGGATCTCGTAATTGTCGTAGCGTAGGTTGTTGCGCAACACCGTGGCGATGCAGGCGGGCTCACCGGCCGCAGCACCCATCCACAGCAGGTCGTGGTTGCCCCACTGGATGTCGAGCGAATGGTAGGTGAGCAGACGGTCCATAATCTTGGCCGCGCCGCCGCCGCGGTCGAAGATGTCGCCCACCAGGTGCAGGTGGTCGACGGCCAGGCGCTTGATGAGCGAGGCGAGCGACTCGATAAAGTCGTCGGCGCTGGCGGTCTCCAGGATGGACTCCACGATGCGCTCGTGATAGCGCACGCGATAGTTGTTCTCGTCCGGGTGCGTGTGCAACAACTCGTCGATGATGTAGGCGTAGTCGCGCGGGATGGCCTTACGCACCTTGGAGCGCGTGTAGCGGCTTGAAAGCGAGCGAGCGACCATGATGAGCTGGTCAAGCATCGTCTTGTACCAAGTTGGCGAGTCCTCGCGCTGGCTGCGGACCAGCTCAATCTTCTCGCGCGGGTAGTAAATGAGCGTGCACAGCTCGCCCTTCTCGTCAAAGGAGAGCGTGTCGCCAAAAATCTCGTCGACATGCTCGCGCACGACGCCCGAGCAGTTGTTGAGGATGTGCATAAAGGCTTCGTACTCGCCATGCACGTCGCTCATAAAATGCTCGGTGCCTTTGGGCAGGTTGAGAATGGCCGAGAGGTTGATGATCTCGGTAAACGCGGATTGCTCGGTGGGAAATTGTCTCGACAGCAGGCGCAGATACTTAAAGTCTTGCGGATTGCGATCGAATGCGACCATGAAACACCTTCCGATATGGTTGGTAAAACTGATAAACAGCGTCAAACGTTTATCAGTATGCGCCGCTTTTGTTTCGATTTTGCGCCAGCGGCTGAATTGTCGGCTGAACGGTTTGGTAAATCGATTTAGTTGAGGTAGATATGGCGGTTGAGTGGAGACGACAGAGGGTGTTTTCTCAGATATTTATGCGTGGGGTCGGTGGAGACGATGGTGGTAAAGATGTTCGCTATTTTTGGTTCGATTTGGTAAATAGTGGACATATGTACCGTATGTAGGCTCACTGTGCGATAATTTGCGCAGCAATGAGTAAGGAGCCTCATATGAGTGATTTTGTCCTGACCTGTGAATCCGCCGCCGACCGAACCCGTGAGTTCTTTGCGTCGCGCAATATCCCTGTCGTGTGTTTTCATTACGAGATCGACGATGTTGTCTATACGGACGATCTGTATCAGTCGATTACGCCGGACAAGTTTTTTGCCCAGATTGCGGCGGGCGCCATGCCCAAGACGTCTCAGGTGAGCGTGGGTGAGTACGAGGAGTTTTGGGAGCCGTTTGTTGCCGAGGGTAAGGACGTGCTGCACCTGACGTTGTCGTCGGGCATTTCGGGCACGTATGGATCGGCCTGCGTTGCGGCGCAGATGCTCGCGGATCGCTATCCCCAGGGCGGCAAGGTGCGCGTCGTCGATTCGCTGGCGGCGTCTTCGGGCTTTGGCCTGTTGCTGGAATATGCCGCCGACGTGCGCGATAGCGGGGCTTCACTCGACGAGACGGCTGCCTGGATCGAGGAGCACAAACTCAACCTGCACCACTGGTTCTTCTCGACCGATCTGTCGAGCTACCTACGAGGCGGTCGCATTTCGGCCGCGAGCGCGATCATCGGCACGGCGCTTAAGATCTGTCCGCTCATGACGGTCGATTGCGAAGGCAAACTGTCGCCACGTGAGAAGATCCGCACCAAGAAGCGCGCGATTTCCGAGATGGCTAAGACCATGTTGGCACACGTGCAGGACGGTGTGGATTATTCGGGTAAGTGCATCATGTCGCACTCGGCGTGCCGTGAGGATGCCGAGGCAGTTGCGGCGCTGATTGAGGAACAGGTTCCGCAGCTTAAAGGCAAGATTGAGATCAATGACATCGGTACTCTGATTGGCTCGCATACCGGACCTGGTACGGTGGCGCTCTTCTTTATGGGCGACAAGCGCGTGGATTAACGTTCGTGGGCTGGCTGACAGTTTTAACCGCTGCGCCTGTCCCTCCTGACATTCGATAACAGCAAGGCCCGTCCCGTTGTTTGTGGGGCGGGCCAAGATGTTTTGCTAGCGTTTCTTTCCGCGGAAGAAAAAGCCGTGCAATGACGGCTTAAGGCCGCGGTTGGCGCGATGCTCCTCGACGCGCTCGTGGATCGAAGCAACGCGCTCGATGACTTCGTCGGGATTCATGTTCTCGACCTGGCTGACCTCGGCGGCGGCGACCAGGTCGATAATGGGCACATCGTCGCGCGAAATAACGGGCGTGGCGTCTTCCTTCATCTTGCGATAACGCTGCATCATGTCGGTCTGTAGCTGCTGGGCCGAAGGCGGCGTCCAGATGATGGCGTTGGCGCCGGCGGCGATGGTCTCGCGAATGCTCTCGGGCGTCTTGCCGCCCGGCGCGATGAGCGGCAGGTTGGGATAGTGCTCGCGCAGCTCGCGCAGGACCTGCGGCGTGTTCTTGCCGGCTGCGATGTTGAGGATCTTGGCGCCGGCGCGCACCTTTGCGTGAGCATCGTCGTCGCAACGAACGACCGTGGCGATGACGGGGATGTCGGCGATGTTGGTGATGTGCTCGACCATCTCGGCGGTGGCGGGGGAGTTGACCACGCAGCCCGCCGCGCCCTGCATCTCGGAGACGGCTGCCATCTGCACGGAGCGCTTACCGGTGGTGGTGCCACCGCCCACGCCTACAAAGACCGGGCACTCGGCGACGGTCAGCAGCGCTTGCGTAATGGCGGGCTGCGGCGTGAAGGGGTAGACCGCAAAGACGGCATCGGCGTTGGAGTTGCGGATAACCGCGACATCGGTGGTGTAAATGAGCGACTTGATGCGGCGGCCAAAGAGCGTGAAGCCGCTGGCCTCCTCGATCTCGTCGGGCATGCGAAGGGCGGCCTTGCGCAAACGCCCGTCGATGGGCAGCGGCTCCATAGGGAGCAGTCCGTTGGGGGTCACGGCTACCTGGGGCTCGGTGAACTCGTCTGCGAGCTCGACCTCGGAGAAATCGACCGAGGCGACGATGTCCTCGTGAACCTCGGCGGGCACATCGATGGGAGCTTGGTCGTTTGCCGCGGCAGGCGTGTCGAAGGAGCTGGTGCCGACGAAGGCGTCGACGCGCTCATTTAGATCGTTGAGGGTATCCATGGAGGCTCGATTCTATGTGATGACGGCCGGCGCTATGCAGCCGGAATTGCGAATGCTAAATCGTTTGACGAGTTGATTTTTCCCCGCCGTGCCATCCGTTAGACCGAAGGGCTGGCGAACGTGAAGGAGCTGTGGTGGCGGGTATCGAGGTGCTATCTTGAAAGTCCCGTTTAAAAGAGAGGTGACGCGGTATGGAATTGACAGCAATGTTTGGCTCGATTGGCCTGTGTGTGGCCGCAATCGTTGCCGCCGCGGTCATCTACTTTGTGGTCACGGCCATTAAGGGCAAAAGGGCCGAACGCAAAGAGCGCGCGATGCTTAAACAGCATCGCGACCAGCGGGGTAAACGCGCACAAAGATAGCTTGTTGAGTTTTGGATCCGTGCGCTAGCTGCGTTTTCGGATCAGGGCAATGTAGAAGCCCTCAAAGTCGCGGCTGGGCGGAATGGTTAGCGTGCCGGGCATACCGTTGGCGACGGACGAGACGTGGCCGGCGGCGATGGCCTCGGTAAGAGCGTTGCTCTCGACGCGTGGCTCTTCGCCAGCTTCCTGAGCACGGCGCGTTTCACTTTCGCTCGGCGTGCCGTCGAGGGGGATAAGCTCGCAGTCCATGTGCTTGTCGAGGGCCTCTTGCAGGGCATCCTCGTTTTCCTGCGGCAAGATCGAACAAGTCGAATAGACGAGCGTGCCGCCCGGTTTAAGGGCTCCCATGGCGCGGTCCAGAAGCGCGCGCTGTGAGCGGGCGCACTTGCTCAGCAGCTGCTCGGTCAGGCCGCGCAGGCTTTTCTCGTTGCCGCTGATGACGGTGCCCGTGCCGGTGCAGGGGGCGTCGAGCAGGATGCGGTCGAAGCGGAAGAACTCGTCGAGCTCGCGTGCGTCGATGCGCATGACGGGCACGTTTTTGGCACCCTGGCGATGGAGGTTTGACTCGAGCTTTTCGGCGCGGGGAATGCTCATCTCGCAGGCTGTGAGGTGCGCCTGGCCCTGGGTGAGGGCGGCAATCTGCGTCGTCTTGCCGCCAGGGGCTGCGCACATGTCCAGGATGTCCTCGCCTGCCTGGGCGCCCAACACCAAAGGCGGCATCATGGACGACAGGCTCTGTAGGTAGATCTTGCCGTCGCGGTAGATGTCGAGATCCCACAGATCGGAAACCTGGGCCTCGGGCAGGATAAAGGCGTCTGGGTACCAGGCGACGGGGTAGTGGGCGATGCCGACGGCATCGAGCGCCGCAGCGATGTCCTCGGCGGTTGCCTTGAGCGTGTTGGCGCGCAGCGTGACCGGGCGTGCAGCTGCGGCGCCAAAGCCCTCGATCATGAGCTCGGCATCGGTGAGGGCATAGGCGCCGGCGACCGTATCGACCATAAAGCGCGGCAGGTCGGCGGCGCAGGGAAGGGCGGCAAGCTGGTCGGAAAGCTCGGTGGCAGCAAACTGCCTAAGCTTGAGCTCGGGCTTAACCTGCTTTTTCTGCTTACGACGACGCGGCTTGGACATCCGTCTTTCCTTCCCGTCCCAAATTGACTACTTTCCGGGCACGCCGCTGCTGGCGTGCTTTAGTACTGGCTCTCGTGCTTGCTAAAGAAGTCGAAGCGCGGGGGCAGCGGCTTCACGCGGTGCTCGCCGGGCTTCTCACCCAGGCTCTCCACAAACTCGTCCGTGGAGGCAAAGATGTTGTCCCAGCTAAAGAAGGCGACCGGATCGATGCCGAAGTACTCGCAGATGAGCTCGCAGCCAGCTGGGACGATGCCGTGCATGAGCACGGTCGCCACGCGCAGCTCGGTAAAGGCGTCGACCAGGGCCTGCTTCATGGCGGCGTTGGCTGGTTCGCCCTCGAGCTTGTTGGCGGCCTTGGAGGCGTCGCTCCAGCGCTTGTTGGCGGCGCGCAGGTAGTCGTCGCACACGGCGAGCGCACGGTGCGTCTCGAACTTGTACATGGCCTGTTCAAAGGCAAGGGCGGCCTGCTCGGCAGCCTCGACCACGGCAGCAGAGGCGGCACCGGCCGGAATGCAGCCGTTGCGGTACGGGCTCTCGTCGCCCTCCTTGACGGCGACGCCGTAGAAGCAGCTGCGGGCCAGGCGGTTGAACACGCCGGTCAAAAGGGCACTCTCCTTAAGGGCCGGATCGATAACGCGCTTGTCGTCGCAGGCGCGCACCTCGTTGCCGTCCTTGTCCTTGCCGGTCACGCGCGTGTCGTATGCCTTGGGGCTAAAGCTCACCGGCTTCTCGGAAAGGCCGAGCGACAGCCAATGCGCGCGCATCTGCTCGCAGGTGTAGTGGTTGAGCAGGTCGTCTGCCGGCGGGGGAGGCGTCTGCGAGGACGAGCTGGCCTTTTTGCCCATGTAGAGCAGGTGGTAGCAGGCGCTGACGGTGCTCTGCGTGAGGTCCCAGCCCAGGGCCTCCCACATGGCGGTCTGCGCGATGCAGTAGAAGTAGATGTTGTCCTGACCGATGAACTGGTAGATCTGAGCGTCGTCAGAGCACCACCAGTCGCGCCAGTCGAGCGAGCTGTGCTGGTAGGTGGGCGCGGGGACCTGCGTGGAATCGGCGGAGGGCTCGCCCATGAGGGCGGCGTCCTGGGCAGCGATACCCTCGGTCACGCCGGCTGCCTTGGCATCGCGCGCGAGCACGGTACGCGTATAGCTGATGGGCGCCCACAGGCTCTCGGGCCAGCACCAGCAGGTGACGTCGGTCACGCCGTCGACCTCGGGCACCGGAACGCCCCAGTCGATGTTGCCGGTGATGCGGAAGGGCACGAGCGCCTTGCCGCTGCGGAAGCGCACGCCGCCGTTGGCGAGCACCGCGTGGGCGTCGTCGCGCTCCTTCCAGCTGGGGAAGGTGACGGTAAAGCTGCTCTTGTTGCCCTCGGGCTCCAGCACGGTGTGCTCGGGGAGCTGGTCCTCGACGGCGTCGAAGGCCTCGCGGAACTTGTTCTGAATGTAGAGCTGAGCCGGCAGCAGCCACTCCTCCATGGTCTTGGAGACCACGGAGCGAACCTGCGGGTTCTGGGCGAGCTTGGCGGTGTAGGTCTTCATAAAGTCGAGATAGGCCGGCAGGTCGAAGTAGAGGTTGTCGACCGGGCGCAGCTCGGGCACCTCGCCGGTGAGCTGGCTCTTGGGCGCGATGAGCTCCTCGGGCTCAAACTGGTGGCCCAGGTCGCACTCGTCGGCATAGGCCTTCTCGGACTTGCAGCCCTGGATGGGGCAGCGGCCGATGACCTGGCGGCCGTTGAGGAACGTGCCGGCCTTGGCGTCGTAGAACTGCAGCGTGGAGCGCTTGGAGATGGTGCCCTGCTCGTGCAGGCGCTCGATAATCTCGGCAGTAACCTCGTTGTGAATCTGCGCAGCCGGCTCAAGGCCCGAGCCGCCGTAGATGTCGCAGCTGATGTTGTAGTTGTTGAGGGTCGCGGCCTGGCGGGAGTGATTGGACTCGACATACTCGCCGATGGACTTGTCGTAGCCTTCGTTCTCCTTGAGCTTGCGGTAGCTCTCCATGATGGGCGAGCCGTAGCAGTCAGTGCCCGAGGTGAAGATGACGTTCTCGCGGCCCAGACGGTCGCGCAGGAAACGGGCGAAGAAGTCGGCCGGGACAAAGACACCGCCGACGTGGCCAAAGTGAAGGCCCTTGTTGCCGTAGGGCTCGCCGGCGGTAACGATGGCGCGGCGAGGCCAGCTGGGACGGTCGTTCATGGAGTATTTGGATGCCATGGGACTCCTTCGCATATGGTGAGAGCGCGGCCGGGCACAAGGCCTGGCGACGCGGTGGTCAATTCGTGCATATCGTTCGACATTATCGCACATGCGGACGGGTACGTGGCAGGGGCGCTATCCTAAGATGCTATGAATGAGATTTCCAACATACATGCGTTTGAGGACGAGGATTTTCTGCACGCCTGCTTTGTGTGGGGGATGGCAGTGCTTGGCGCATTTGCCGTGTGTCTGGTGCCGGTGTTTATGCTGCTGGGCGGGCCCGCGGACTTGGATGCGGCTGACGCGGGTGGTTGGACGGCCGTCTTGGGCTGGATAGTCCTGTCTCTTATAC
>UQOJ01000034.1 GCA_900542635.1 uncultured Collinsella sp. | reverse complement strand
CGAGATTCGCCTTAGTCTCGTGGGCTCGGAGATGTGTATAAGAGACAGGACTAACATTCGGCCTACAATTTAGTGCCTAGAAAGGACCCGCAGCTTGCGGGTCCTTTTTTATGACTGTGCAGGGGCGCGAAACATAAAAAACCGAGCCCTGCACATTGTGGCGCAGAACTCGGCGAATGGGTGAGCGGTAAAAGGTAGGTTTTAGGGCATGTGCCAAAAAACTACTTGAGGAGGAAGTTGGGGAGGGGAATGGTACGGGCCTCGCGATGCTCGGGGTCGGCGATGTGGTCGGCAGGATAGCCACAGACAAGCATGTGATAGGGATAAACGCCCTTGGGCAGATTGAACTGCTCCTGTGCCACCTCTGGCTTAAAATGGCATACCCAGCACGTTCCCAGGCCCTGCTCGGTGGCCTCCATCATCATCTGATCGCAAACGATGGATGTATCGATTTCGCTGGAATTCATTTGATCATACGGGCGCACCCAAGCATCATCGGTAACGCTGCAAATAAGGAAGACAAGCGGAGCCCCAAAGATAGACCCATCACGAGCAAACCGAGGCTGACAAGCAGCAGCCTTCTCCAGAAGCTCAGACGTATCCAACACCATCACACGGGTTGGATGATTATTACAAGCAGAAGGAGCAATCCGCCCAGCCTCAACAATGGCATCCACCACAGCCTGCTCCACAGCCCGATCTTCAAACTCACGACAAGAATACCGACCCCGAGCCAGATCCAAATAAGACATACAAGCCCTCCAACAATTTAATAACGAAATAAAAGACAACCAAAGGGTACCCAGAGCAACATTCAGCCAAACGCTCAGCGCTGCCCAAAGTCATGACTGATGCCAAAGACGCTTTCAACCAAAGCCACCATGCATTCCGCCTATTAGCCCAGGTTCCCAATGGTGATACGTAAGGCGAAGGCCCGACACCTATTTACTTTCGAACGACTCTGCCACGCAGCCGGAGTGAGAAAGCAAATAGGTGCCGGGCCTTCGCCGGTGGGACGCGTACCACTAATTAACCGCTTTTGAACGACTCTGCTTGCAGCCGGAGTGAAAAAGGTATTAGTGGTCGGGCCCGCGACCGGTGGGATACGTACCCCCAATTAACTGTTCTTCATGACAATCGAATCCACGACATCGGCCACATTCTCGCAGCAGTCGGCGCAGTACTCCAGGAAGGCGTACACGTCACGCCAGGCGATGACCTCGAGCGGGTCCTTGCCGTTAACGTGCAGGTTGCGCATGGCGTTGATGTAGAGTTCGTCGGCTTCGGACTCGATGGTGTTGATCTGGATGACGAGTTCGCGCAGGGTCTTGGACTTGCGGTAGTTGGGCAGCTCGACCATCAGGTCTTTCATGGCGCGGCAGGCGTCAGTCACCTTGTGGGCGATGACGATGGCGTCGGGATGGATGCTCTGGATGTTGGTGAAGTAGACGCGCTGCACGACGCCCTCGATGCGGTCGAGCACGGTGTCGAGTGAGCAGCTCATCAGATCCAGATCCTCGCGCTCGAGCGGGGTGATAAAGGCGGTGAGCAGGGCGTCCTCAAGCTCATGGTGCTTCTTGTCGGCCGCATGCTCGATCGCGTGCATCTTGTTGAGCATATCGTGAATCTTTGCGGGATCGAAGTTCTCGAAAATCTTGGTGAGCAGCTCGGCGGCCTGGACGGCAAGGTCGGCGCAGGCGACGTAGTTGTCGAAGTAGAACGAATCGGGTTTCTTTGCCATGAGTGGGTCCTTTCGAGGCGAAGACGGGTGGGCGAAGTATTACGGTCCGGATGGACGCTCGGTTTGACTAGATGAACATCATGAACAGCTTGGCCATGACAAAGCTGATGAGTCCGCAGGCGGGGAAGGTAAAGAACCAGGTGAACATCATGTCCTTGACCACGCCAAAGTTGATGGCCGAAAGGCGCTTGACGGCACCGACGCCCATGATGGCGCAGGTCTTGATGTGGGTGGAGGACACGGGGATGCCGGTAAGGGTGGCAAGCAGCAAGTTCGCGGCGCCTGCGAGGTCGGCAGAGAAGCCCTGATACTTCTCGAGCTTAACCATGCTCTGGCCGACGGACTTGATGATGCGCTCGCCGCCCACGCTGGTGCCGATGCCCATGGTGGCCGAGCACAGCAGCATGATCCAGATGGGGATGCCGGCGTCGCCGACGCTCGTCTGGCCGTTGGCGAAGGCCACGCCTAAAAAGAGCACGCCGATGAACTTCTGTCCATCCTGCGCGCCGTGCATAAAGCTCATGGCCGCAGCGCTCGCGATCTGAGCGTATTTAAAGAAGACATTGGCACGTCGCCTGTTGGCGGCGGCGAAAAGAATCGAGACGAGCTTGCACAGGACCCAGCCCATAACAAAGCCCAGGCCGATGGAGAGCGCCAGGCCGTAGATGACCTTCATCCACTCGTGGACGTTGACGCTGTTCGCGCCGCCGAGGGCGATGGCGGCACCGGTCAGGCCGGCGATAAGGCTGTGGCTTTGCGAGGTGGGGATGCCAAAACGCGACGCCGTGGCGCCGTAGACGACGATGGAGAACAGCGCCGCGCACAGGCAGGCGAGCGCCATGGTGCTGTTTCCGCCAAAGTCGACGATATGTGAGATGGTGTTGGCGACGCTCGCGTTAAAGTGCGTCATGATGAGCACGCCGAGGAAGTTGAATGCGGCGCTCATGAGAATGGCGGCGCGGGCGGGCATGCAACGCGTAGTGACGCAGGTCGCGATGGCGTTGGGCGCGTCGGTCCATCCATTGACGAAGATGGCGCCCAACGCGAGGATCACGGTGACGGCAAGGACTGGGTTCGACACAATTTGGCCGAGGAAGGTTGAGAACGTTACGTCCATATATGGGCTTTCTCGAAGTTTGCAGGCACGTTACAAAAACATGATAAATCGTATCACCTCCTGCGGGTTTCTTTACCGAGTTCTGATGAGAGAAGTGAACTTTTTGGCACTAAAATTGAATATTAGCCCTGTTGACCGCGGGTGTTCTTTTTGCTAACACGCCATGCGGACACGTGCGATTGCTACGACACTCCAAAACCACAGTCTGTTCGCTTTACAACATGCAAACATGCGTTCGATAATAGGAGGCATGGAATATCGACAGACAGATGGCAAAACTCGGCGCGTACACAAGCAGTATGTGGACGTCGTGGCTCGCATCCTCGCGGGCGGACAGGTCGTGCCGGTCACCGTCTGCTGGGTCGACGGTCGTTGCTTTACGATTGACGAAATTATCTCGACCACCGGGTTTGGCCTGACGGTCCACGGCATTCGTACGGCAACCTATAAGGTGCGTTTTGGCGGGCACGCGACCGAGTTGTATCTGGAGGACCAGACGCGCGAGCGGGCGGACGGCTCGCAGGCACACGTGATGCGTTGGTGGGTCTGGGCCTTTGATCGTACGCTCGAGGGCGAGCGCCGTGGGTAAGGACGTACGGCATTCGGGTACAATGACAGGAATCTTGTCACCTGCTGCGCCGTCTTTCACGGCATTTTTTGAAAGGACGAAATTATGAACGATATCCAGGGCTATCAGAACGGCCCCATCGAGGCCGGCGCAAGCCGTGCCAAGGAGATGTCGCCGCGTGCGTACAATCTTGCCATGTCTGCCCTCATCTTCTTGGGCTTTTGTGCCATGGGCGCTGGTGCTTACTTTACGAGCACCATGGCGTTTGCCCGCATGATGATGAGCGGCGCCGCCTTGCCGCTGGTCTTTGGCTCGTTTATTTTGACCATCGTCGGCATGGTCATGATGTCGGCCGCCGCCAGCAAGCAGTCCGTGGGCCTGTCCCTTGTGGGCTACGTAATCTTTGCGAGTACCTTTGGCCTGACCGCGTCGTTTGGCCTTGCCAACTACGACCTGCCCACCATCAACACTGCCTTTATCGCCACGGCCGCCATCACCTTTGTCTTTGGCGCCTTGGGCGTGACGTTCCCCAAGTTTTTCCAGCGCGTATATGGCATCGGTTTTGGCATTCTGCTCGCCACTATTCTGGTTGAGATCGTGCTGATGTTCATGGGCGTCTCGCAGACCATCACCGATCTGATCGTGATCGTGGTGTTCGCCGGCTTTATTGGCTACGACACCTATGTTGCCACGACGGTGCCGCCTACGCTGCCCAACGCCGTGCTCATGGCGTCCAATCTGTTTGTGGATATTATCAACGTGTTCCTGCGCATCCTGAACATCCTTGGCCGTCGCGACTAGTGGCGAATTGCGGCGGTGCTTGCCGTGCGTGTAAATCGATGCGAAAGGCGGTCCTTCGGGGCCGTCTTTTTTGTACGCGGCGGGGTATCATGGATGGGAAAAGCCGATAGCGGCAGCGACAGGAAAGGTGACCACTTATGGCAGACGTCGACAACAGGAACCGTAACCGCAGGTCCAACCGAGCGGGTCAGCCCAATCCCAAGCGCGAGGCCCGTGCCAAGGCCGCCGAGCGTCACGTGGCAACTGTGTCCGAAGCGTGCGCCAAGGATATCGAGCGTTCGCTTGCCGGCGTGTACGAGTTCGATGGTATGCCTGCCGGTTTTGTCGCGGCGATGAAGGCCAAGGCCCAAGCGGCCGACGCTGTCGAGGAACAGGTTGCCGAGGAGTCTGAGGCCGCCGAGGCCGAGACCGCTGAGGTTGCGTCCGCCGAGACCGAGGTTACGGCCGAGCCTGCACCCGCAGAGGAGGCCACGGAGACCGAGTCCGCGCCTGCAGAGGAGCCCGCTCCGGTTCTGCCCGAGGTCACCGTGCTCGACGCCTCTGCCACGCAGGCCATTCTGGATAACGGCCGAGGCTACGCGCAATTCTGCGACATGGCCGTGCTCGCCTTTGCCTCGTTCACCAACCCGGGCGGCGGCTACATCCAGGGCTATCTGGGTCAGGAGGCCACGCTCTGTGCCGATTCGTATCTGTACAACGTTCTCGATAAGCAGCGCAAATGGTACGGCGAGAACCGTCGCCGCAACATCAACTGCGAGCTTTACCGAAACCGTGCGCTGGTGGTGCCTGCGGTGCGCTTCGACCGCAACCACGTGCATGCATACGCCGACGTGATCGTGGCCGCCGCGCCCAACGTTAAGCGCGCCCGCCAGGAGTATCGCGTGAGCGACGATGCTCTGCTGGACGCCCTGCGCGACCGCATTCGCTTTGTGCTTGCCATCTGCGACGAGCTGGGTCGCGAGAAGCTCGTACTGGGCGCTTGGGGCTGCGACAACAACGGCTTTGACGCCGAGGCCGTGGCCGAGCTCTTCCGTAAGGAGCTCGCGTCGGGCGACTTTAAGGTCAAGCAAGTCTTCTTTGCCGTGCCTTCTACGCGCTGGGATGAGGATTTTGCCAAGTTCGAGCACGTGCTGGCAAACTTCCCCGAGCGCAACGAGGAGTCCTATGCCCAGGTTGCCGCTCGCGCTGCGGCAGCTCGCGCCGCCGAGCAGGCCCAGGCTGCTACCGAGGATGATGAGAACGAGGACGATTGGCGCAAGTACCTGTAATCGGTACGTGCTGACAGATGGGTCGAGCCGGCGGGAGGGCTGCTCCCGTCGGCTTTTTACTGAGCGAGGGGCTTACGATGAAAAACGTTCTATGCTTTGGCGACAGCAACACCTATGGTTACGATCCGGCGGGCATGCGCGACGGCACCGCGGTGCGCTATGCGCGGGATGTGCGCTGGTGCGGCGTGGCCCAACGTGACTTAGGCGAGGGCTGGCATGTAATTGAAGAAGGCCTCAACGGCCGCACGACGGTACGCGACGACATGTGCCATCTGGACACCAATCTTAACGGCATCCGCGCGCTGCCGATGCTGCTCGAGGCCCATAAGCCACTGGACGCCATTGTGATCATGCTGGGCACCAACGACTGCAAGACGGTCTTTAACGTGACGGCTGCCGATATCGCCCGTGGCGCCATGGCGCTGATTCGCGCCGTCCGCGCGTTTCCGTGGACCGACGCTGCGCCTTGTCCGCGCATTCTGCTGATGGCTCCTATCAAGATCAAGCCGCAGATCGCCGATGTATATATGACCGATTTTGACGAGCGTTCCGTCGAGGCCTCGGAGCATTTTGCTGAATACTACGCGCACGTAGCCGAGCAGTTTGGCTGCGACTTTTTGAATGCAGCGGAGTTTGCCGAGCCGGGCGATATCGACTATCTGCATATGATGCCCGAAAGCCATGAGAGCCTGGGTCACGCCGTGGCAGCCAAGCTCCAAGAGATGCTCGGAGAGTAGCGCGACCCCAAACCACCGCAAAGGTGCCTGTCCCCTTTGCGGTGGTTTTGGGCTGTGAATCTTAATACTGCCACATGTGGTTGACGGGGCCGGAACCTTTGCCCATGTCAAAGCCGGCGGCGAGAGCGCCGGTTAGGTAGGCCTTGCCCGCGTTGACGGCATCGGCAAGATCCATACCCTGGGCCAGCGCGCAGGCGATGGCGGACGAGAGCGTGCAGCCGGTGCCGTGTGTGTTGTCGGTCTCGATGCGCTTGTGGCGGAACCACGTGGTGAGTGGATCTCCCAGATGGTTGCCCTCGTCATCGAGTGGCGCGGGTTCGGCCAGTACATCGTTGGCCTCGTTGACAAGATGTCCACCCTTAACGAGGGATGCGCAACCAAAGCGGCGGGTGAGGAGCATGGCAGCATTTTGCTGCGTGCGCTCGGAGTCGACCTCGTAGTCGAGCAGGGCCATGGCCTCGGGAATATTGGGCGTGATAACCGTCGCTAGCGGGAACAGGCGGCGGGCGAGCGCCTCGGCGGCATCTTCGGCAATCAGCCGCGCGCCCGAGGTGGCTACCATGACGGGGTCGACTACCACGTTTGTCGCGTTCCAGGCGCTCAGGCGGTCGGCGATAACATCGATAATCTCGGCAGAGGAAACCATGCCAATCTTGACGGCGTTGGGGCGGATATCGTCAAAAACGGCATCGATCTGCGCCGCGACAATATCCGGGGAGATGTTCTGCACGGCGGTGACGCCCAGGGTGTTCTGTGCGGTGATGGCGGTGATGGCCGTCTCGGCATACAGGCGGTGCGCCGTGATGGTCTTGATGTCGGCCTGAATGCCGGCGCCACCGCTGGAATCGGATCCTGCGATGGATAGAACGGCAGGTACCTTACTGCGATCCATGTTCGCTCCCTTGTTCGGTCGGAATCAAATGGGTCTATAAGCCAGCATTATAAAGATGCCCGGGCCGACTCTATGTCGAACCCGGGCGGGCGATGCAATCTTTACGCAAATGCAAGCAAATGTTCACACGTCAACAATTGACAGGCACCGGCTCGCCGCCAGAAGCGGCCGCGGCGACAGGGCTAGTCCTCCATGCCAAGGTCGATCGTGGTGCCCTCGAAGATCTTGTTGACGGTTCGGACGGCGCACATCTTGCCACACATGGTGCAAGTGCCCTCGGTGGCGGCGGGGGACTCCTCGTAGCGCTTCTTGCCCGTAACCGGGTCGAGCGCGCACTTCCACATGGCGTCCCAGTCGAGCTTGCGGCGTGCCTGGCCCATCCTGTCGTCCATGTCGCGGGCGTGGGGCACCTTCTTGGCGATATCGGCGGCGTGTGCGGCGATCTTGGTGGCCATGAGGCCGTCGAGCACATCCTGGGCGTTAGGCAGGCATAGGTGCTCGGCCGGTGTCACGTAGCACAGGAAGTCGGCACCGGAGCTGGCGGAGATGGCGCCGCCGATGGCGGCGGTGATGTGGTCGTAACCCACGCCGATATCGGTCACCAGCGGTCCGAGCACATAGAACGGAGCATTGTGGCACAGGCGCTTCTGCAGTTTCATGTTGGCGGCGATCTCGTCGAGCGCCATGTGACCCGGGCCCTCGACCATGACCTGGACGCCGGCGGCCCAAGCGCGCTTGCACAGCTTGCCCAGCTCGATCATCTCAGCGGTCTCGGTGGCGTCGTTGGAGTCGTAGAGACAGCCCGGGCGGCAGGAGTCGCCGAGCGAAATCGTCACGTCGTACTCGTGGCAAATCTCGAGCAACTCGTCGTAGAACTCATAGAACGGGTTCTCGTTACCGGTGACCTCCATCCAGCCAAACAGCAGTGAACCGCCGCGGCTCACGATGTTCATCAGGCGGCCGGTCTCCTTAAAAGTCTTGGTGACCGACTTGTTGATGCCGCAGTGGATGGTCATAAAGTCCACGCCGTCCTCGGCGTGCGCGCGCACGACCTCGAACAGGTCGTCCTTGGTGAGCTTGACCAGCGGCTTTTCCATGTAGCCGATGGCGTCGTACATGGGGACGGTGCCCACCATGAGCGGCGTCTCGTCGATGAGCTGCTGGCGGAACTGGCGCGTCTTGCCCGAGTTGGAGAGGTCCATGATGGCGTCGGCGCCGTAGTCCTCGGCGATCTTGACCTTCTTCCATTCCTCGGCGGCATCGGCCTTGTCGCCCGAGATGCCCAAGTTCACGTTGACCTTGGTGGACAGGCCTTCACCGACGCCAAAGGCGCGCATGCCCTTTTTGATGTGCACGATGTTGGCGGGAATGGCGATACGGCCGTCGGCCACGCGCTCGCGGATGTACTCGGGGTCGCGATGCTCGCGCTCGGCGACTTCCTTCATCTGCGGCGTGATCTGCCCGGCGCGGGCGAAGTCGATTTGCGTGACGAGCTTGGGCTCGGTCTGTGTGCTCATTGGCACGGCTCCCTTCGTTGGCATTACCCATATCAGGTTTGCGGGTCAGGGCGGGCGCGCCCAGTCTCAGCCTGCCGTCTTGTCCTGCAAGCTCCCCGTTTATGTAATGGGCTCAAGTATAGCTCGAATGGGTACGATTGGCCTAACGAGCGTGCCTGTGGGGAGGCGTACATGGAAGACAAGCATCTATATCGAGAGACACAATGGGATGTATCGGCCGAGGAAAGCCGTGCGCACCATGGGTTGGTTGCGATTGGTTTTGCGGTGCTTGCCGTGCTGGTGATTGCCTTTTGTATCTGGACGTTTGGTGGTCGCGGCGGCGCTGCATGGGAGTTCGAGGCCGACGATGCCCTGCCGATCATGACAGTGAAGGTTACGGGCGGCAATACCGTTGCCGCGCCGGGCGACTATTGGTATCCGCGCGACGAGTTTGTGCAGCTGCAGCTGAGCGGCGGGTCTATTCCGGGCGAAGAAATCGAACGCGTGACGTTTGATGCGACGCTCAAAACGCTGACGGTGAAGCTCAAAGATCAAGGGGACGTGCCCACGACCATGGACATTGCGCTGACGGAATGGCGCTTGGAGCCCCCGGCGGGCGCTGCGGTATCCGAGGTGGAGCACGTTAAGATTACCTACCAAGATGGCTCGACGAGCGAGATTGCAAAGGCCGATGGCTTGGCGGAGTAACGAGGTGTTTGGAAACGGCGGGTCTATTGTGCCTGCGCGTTCATGAAAACCAGGGTGTTTTTGTCTGAAAGCTCGGGGATGTGTCGATAGCCGATGTTGAATGCGGTAAGTTCGCTTGCATCCTCGAGCTTGTTTTCTGCCATCCACCGCGCCATGGAGCCGCGCGCCTTTTTGCTGGCGGTCGACCGTTGGATGGACTTCCCGTTGCGGATACCCTCGCCAAAGAGGCATGTGACGACCGTGGCGTCGCCCGCGAGGTGGGGCAGAACGGCTTTGGCATACTCTACGCTGGCGAGGTTGACGATCGTGGTGTTTGAGCCTGCCGGGGCGATAGCCCGCGCGAGCTTGTCGCTCCAAAACGCGTAGAGGTCTCGGGCATCGTCAACGGCGAGCTTCGCGCCCATCTCCAGCCGATACGGTTCGACGGCATGAAAGGGACGAACGCACCCGTAGAGGCCGGAGAGGATCCACAGATGGTCTTGCAGCCATGCGAGCTGCGCGGAATCCATCACCTCGGGTGCCATGCTCTGGTATTGAATGCCGTGATAGGACATGACGGCAGGGGAGAGGTGGCGAGCGAGTGCGGGATTGTCGAGATCGCCGCTTTTCAGGATGGGCCCGAACTCATGCAGGGTGTTGAGGCAAGGCCCCAGCAGTTTGTCACTCACGTTCCACAGCGCCTGCAGGCCGCCGCTGCCTTCATTCCGCTCGATATCTAGCAGTGCGCGGTGGAGGCGAGCCGTCTCGCGCACAAAGGGTGGGATGCCCAGGACTTCAAAAGCATCTTGGGCCGCGCGTATCTGCTTGGCGGGCGAAATGATGACCTGCAGCATGAACTCTCCTCTGCCAAAAAAAGTTGCGGTGGAATGCGGTCTGCGCGGGCCGGTTGAAGGCCAGGTTAGTCCGTATTCCACCGCAAGTTATAAAGGGCTGGTTTGGTGCGCCTTACGAGGGTTTGTTAGGCGCGCTCGAGGAAGGCTTTGTAGCCGCGGTAGGCCTCGTAGATATCGGCCTTGTTGGCGACCTCCCACAGGGCGTGCATGGACAGGACGGCAACGCCGGAGTCGATGACGTTCATGCCATACTTGGCCATGATGTAGGCAATGGTGCCGCCACCGCCCGCGTTGACGCGACCGAGCTCACAGGTCTGGAAGTCCACGCCGGCCTCGTCCATGATGTCGCGGACGAGGGCCACGTACTCGGCATCGGCGTCGTTGGAACCGCCCTTGCCGCGGCTGCCCGTGTACTTGTTAAAGCACAGGCCACGACCCATAAAGGCGGCGTTCTTCGTCTCGAACTTGCCGGCATAGCCCGGGTCGAAACCGGCGGACACGTCGGAGGAGAGCATGCGGCTGCGGGCGAGCGCGCGGCGCAGGGCCAGCGGGCTATCCTCGCCGGCGAGCGTCATGATCTCGGCGACGGTGTTCTCGAAGAAGCGGCTCGTCATACCGGTGGCACCCACGGAGCCGATCTCCTCCTTATCGACGATGAGCGTGATGCTCGTGCGCTCCACGTTGGCGACGTCGATCTGGGCGAGCATGGACGGATAGGCGCAGACACGATCGTCGTGGCCATAGCCCAAAATCATGGAGCGGTCGAGGCCCATGTCGCGGGCGGGACCGGCGGGCACGACCTCGATCTCGGCGGAGAGGAAGTCCTCCTCCTCGACGCCGTACTGCTCCTTGAGGATGTCCAGGAACATCTGCTTGACGGGCTCCTTGGGAGCGTCCTTGTCGTCCTCGTCAAACTTGACGGGACGGCCGCCCACGATCACGTCGAGGATCTCGGCGTCGACGGCGTCCTTGGCGGGCTTGGACATCTGCTCGCTCGAGAGGTGGATCAGCAGGTCGGAGATGGTAAAGACCGGATCGTCTGCCTTGTCGCCGATGTTGATGTCGACGGTGGTGCCGTCCTTTTTGCAGATGACGCCCACGAGTGCAAGCGGGGAGGCCACCCAGTGGTAGCTCTTGACGCCGCCGTAGTAGTGCGTGTCGAGGTAGGCCATGTCGCCGGCCTCGAAGGCGGGATTCTGCTTAAGGTCCAGGCGCGGCGAGTCCACGTGAGCACCCAGGATGTTAAAGCCCTGCTCGAGCGGGACGGTGCCCAGGTTGACGAGCATGAGGTCCTTGCCGTGATTGGCGGCGTACACCTTGTCGCCGGCCTTGAGCGTGCGGCCCTCGGCAATCACGGTCTCCAAGTCGACGTAGCCCGCCTCCTCGGCCATCTTGATGCCGGTCTTGACGCACAGGCGCTCGGTCTTATTCTCGCTCAAAAACTGCTTATAGCCGCGGCAAAGCTCCTCGAGTTCCTCGACTTGCTGTGGCGTGTACTTTTTCCATGCGCAGGGACGCTCCATGACGCAGGCTCCTTTCGGATCGATCGTGCTGGTTGATGTACCGTGAGCCATCGTATCACGCGCGGGCCCGCGGCGGCAGGGAAGCCTGATGTGCGGTGGCCGCGGGGCGGGGAGCGTGTAAACTGGTGTGAGCAAACCGTGCCCAGCCCAAAGCGAGGTATTCAATATGTCTGACAAGCGCCGCACCTTTGCCGTTATCGACGGCAACTCGCTCATGCACCGCGCCTTCCACGCCGTGCCGCCCACCATGAATGCGCCGGACGGGCGCCCCACCAACGCGATCTTTGGCTTTCTGAACATGTTTCTCAAGATGATTGACGCCTTTAACCCCGACGGCGTTGTTGTGGCGTTTGACAAGGGCAAACCGCGCGTGCGCATGGAGATGCTGCCGCAGTATAAGGCGCAACGCCCGCCCATGGACCCCGATCTGCATGCGCAGTTTCCGATGATCAAGGAGCTGCTCACCGCGCTCAACGTGCCGATTCTGCAGTCCGAGGGCTGGGAAGGCGACGATATCCTGGGAACCATGGCGCGCCTGGGTGAAGAGGCCGGCTGCGACATGCTGCTGGTGACCGGCGACCGCGACATGTATCAACTCGTGACCGAGCACGTCAACGTGGTCTCGACCCGCAAGGGCCTGTCCGACGTGGCGATCATGACGCCCGAGAGCGTGGACGACCTGTATCACGGCATTACGCCGGCGCTCGTGCCCGATTTTTACGGTCTAAAGGGCGATGCGTCGGACAACATTCCCGGCGTACCGGGCATCGGCCCCAAAAAGGCGAGCGCGCTCATCGCACAGTACGGCAGCTTGGACGAGGTCATCGCGCATGCCGACGAGGTCAAGGGCAAGATGGGCGAGAACCTGCGTGCGCACATCGACGATGCGCTGCTGAGCCGCAAGGTCGCAACCATTCGCACCGATGCGCCCGTCGAGCTCGACTTTGACGAAACGTCCTTCCCGGCGTTTTCTGCCGACGAAGTGTCCGCGGCGCTGGGCACGCTTGGTATCACCGCCATGCAGAACCGTTTCTTGGCGCTGATCGGCGGCGAGGGCGGGGCTGCTGCTGCCTCCAGTGTGTTTGAGATACCTGCGATGGTTCGCGCAGCCGCCGGCGATGCCGACGCGCTTGGTGCCGTTGCGGCTGAGGTTTCCCGCGCGATTGATGCCGGCGAGTGGGTCGCCGCCGTGGTGGACGACGACAAGGAAGAGGGCGCGCTCTTTGGACTGACGCGCACGCTGTGGTTGGCGACGTCCAAGGGCCTGTTCGCGCTCGAGGAGGGCGACGGCGGTACCACTGCCGTAGTCGATGGCTTTAACTTCGCCCACGGCGTGATTGCCGGCGTGCTTGCGCGCCTGTTTGTGGAGGGCCGCGTGGCGAGCCCGGATATGAAGGCGCTGCTGCACGAGCTTTCGCCCATCGATTCTTCTGAGCCCGAGCTCATGGATCCGCTCGCTGCCGATTCCACGCGTATCTTCGATACCGTGGTCGCTGCCTATCTGCTGGATTCCGATCGCTCCGAGTTCGATGAGGCATATCTGGCCGATACGTATCTGCAGATGGCGCTGCCTGCGGCGCGCGGCGCAGAGGGTGCCGGCGAGGACGCTCCAGCGCCTGCCGCCCGTACTGCGGCTCTGACACTGGCGCTCGTGACGCCGTTGCGCGAGTGCATGGCCCGTGAGAATGCCGCCAACGTGTTCGATGGCATCGAGATGCCGCTCGTGCCGGTGCTTGCCAAGATGGAGCGCGCGGGCATGCTCGTGGATCCCGACCGCCTGCGTAATCTGTCCGAGGGCCTGGCGACCCAGATCACCGAGGTCGAGCGCAGCATTCGCGACCTGGCGGGTGACGAGACCTTTAATATTGGCAGTCCCATGCAGCTGTCGCATGTGCTCTTTGATGTGATGGGGCTTCCGACCAAGGGCCTCAAGAAGACTAAGCGCGGCTACTATTCGACCAACGCCAAGGTGTTGAGCGACCTTGCCCGCGACCACGAAATCGTGCGTCTGATCTTGGATTGGCGTGAAAAGTCCAAAATCAAGTCCACCTATCTGGATACGCTGGGCCCGCTGCGCCGTGGTGACGGTCGCGTGCACACCACGTACAACCAGACCATCACGGCAACGGGGCGTCTGTCCTCGAGCGACCCGAACCTGCAGAACATCCCGACGCGCTCGGAGCTGGGTCGTACCGTCAAGACGGCGTTTTCGGCAGGCGAAGGAAGCGTCTTTTTGGCGGTGGACTACTCGCAGATAGAGCTGCGTCTGCTGGCACATCTCTCGGGTGACGAGCACTTGGTGCGCGCCTTTAACGAGGGCGAGGACTTCCATGCCGAGACGGCGGCGCGCGTGTTTGGTGTGCCGGTGTCCGAGGTAACGCCCGACCTGCGCAGTCGCGCCAAGGCCGTGAACTTTGGCATCGTGTATGGTCAGCAGGCCTACGGCCTGTCGCAGTCGCTGCATATCTCGATGGCCGAGGCGCGCGACATGATCGACCGCTACTACGAGGCCTACCCGGGCGTGCGTACGTTCCTCGACAACGTGGTAGCACGTGCCAAGCAGACGGGCTACGCCGAGACCATGTATGGCCGCAGACGCCATATTCCCGAGCTCAAGGCCAAAAACCCGCAACTCCGCGGCTTTGGTGAGCGCACGGCCATGAACCATCCCATGCAGGGAACCGCCGCCGATATCATCAAGATCGCCATGGCTCGCGTAAGCCGCCGCCTGGAAGAAGAGGGCTTTGCCGCCCACATGATCCTGCAAGTGCACGACGAACTGGACTTTGAGTGCCCCATCGACGAAGTCGAGCGCCTAACCACCATGGTCCGCGACGTCATGGAGCACGTAGTAGACCTCCGCGTCCCCCTAATCGCCGAAGCTTCGACTGGAGTGACCTGGGCAGACGCCAAGTAAGGGCACGACCACAATTCCAAAGTAACCAAAACCAGAAGGACGCCCCTCATCAACAAGGAGCGTCCTTCGTTCAATAAACATCAGCCAAAGTATCTAGGCGCCAAGACGCCATCCAGACGGCAAGCAAGTCACCGCAGGACCTGGCCGGGCGAGGCGGGTAAGTTTTTCGTAGATTCCGCACGAGCCGGAAAGCACTTAATGTGCTTTCCGAGCGAGCCCAGGACCTGACCGAACGAAAAACTAATCCGCGCCGCCCGGCCAGGTCCGACGAGCCACGTTACCGAGCCGCCAGGATGGCGTCGATGAGCGTCAGTACGCCTCCGTCGTTGTTGCTCGGAATGCGCCATTTGGCATGCGCGTTCATGTGCTCCTCGGCATTGTCCACGATAAAGCTATGTCCGACGCGCTCGAGCATGGGGATATCGTTGTAAGTATCGCCCACGGCGGCAGCATCGGCGATATCGATGCCCAGGTGTTCGCACAGGTGCGCGACGCCGGCGCCCTTGTCGACGCCCAGGTTCATAAAGTCGATCCACTCGCGCCCGGCGTTGGTGACGTAGAGCTTGTCCGAGAACTCGGGGCTATAGGTCTCGCGGAAAGCGGGCTCGGCGTCGTAGCCGGGGAAGAAGACCGAAATCTTGTTAGACTCGAAATCAATGCCCTCAAAGCTGTCGACGTAGTTGATTGTGTTGTAGTAGACGCTGATCTCGTCGTGGTATTGATGGTCGCGGGCAAGCACGTAGAACTCGTCGAAGCAGCACAGGACGGGGACAGCGCGAGGATCCTCCGAGGCACGGTTCAAGACCTGCTGATACAGCTCCACGTCAATATTGCTCTTATAGATATAGCTGCCGCGATAGATCACGCACGCTCCGTTGTCGGGGCAAAAGGCGAGGCGGTTTTTGATGCCCTCGAACATCTCCTCGAGCTTGGGGGCGGGACGTCCGCTGGCGGGGCAGAATACGATGCCGGCGTCGGCGAGCTTGTCCAGGCGCTCATCAAGACCCTGGGGCAGCACACGCTCGTCGGTCAGCAGCGTCTTGTCCATATCGACGGCGAGAATCTTAATGTTGCCGATGTTGGCGTCCGATTCGTAAGTTTGCATAAAAAAGCGCCTTTCGTTTCGAGATTGTTTCAGACGTTATAACCATCAACTAGTAGTCGAGCGTATTTTCGCAGGAATGGTGCGTATTTGCACTGCAATTCACAAACTAATGAAAAAACTTTTCAGAAATTTGAATTTGTCGCTTGCGCAGCGTGCACTTTATCGTAATATAGCGACCATCGAAAACGGAGACGGAAAAACAACCGCTTACCGAGGAAAAGGTACCGTTTACGATATTAGAATTGCGCCCGGCGATAGGTGAAAGGAGAGGCAGATGCAGTTCGTAAAGATCATCACCACTGCAGACAATGCCATCCGACGCCAGCGCGCAATTTCCCGACGACGATAACAATCGTCTCTGTCCGCATGGGGCGCAATGCCTCAACAGAGTCATTTTGAGGTCGTTGGGTTTTAAGCACGACATAGCCGCATGTTTCTAGGGCATGCCTGTGATGCATTCTGCTGAATAACCTGATATTGCACGGTTTTTGACCTCAAGGTGACTTGCAACTGACCGATGTTCTAACTAGCTACCAAGGGCGAAAGGAAACAGCCATGAGCAAGGAAAAAGTCGTTCTCGCATATTCCGGTGGTCTTGATACATCCGTATGTGTCAAGTGGCTCCAGGACGAGAAGAATCTCGATGTCGTTTGTGTCTGCGGCAACGTGGGCCAGGAAGAGACCGGACTGGATGCCAAGAAGCAGAAGGCGCTCGACCTGGGCGTTCTCGATTGCCAGGTGCTCGACCTGCGCGACGAGTTCTCCGATGAGTTCCTGACCAAAGCCATCGCTGCAAACTCCATGTACGAGAACAAGTACCCGCTGCTCTCCGCCCTGTCTCGCCCGCTGCTTGCCAAGAAGCTTGTTGAGGTCGCCCACGAGTTTGGCGCGACCTACGTCGCCCACGGCTGCACCGGCAAGGGTAACGACCAGGTCCGTTTTGAGGCCGCCGTCAAGGCCCTCGACCCCGAGCTCAAGGTTATCGCCCCGGTTCGCGAGTGGGACCTGAAGTGTCGCCCCGACGAGGTCGCCTATGCCCACGCCCACAACGTGCCGGTTCCCGAGGGTGCCAACGACAACCCCTACTCCATCGACGACAACCTGTGGGGTCGTGCCATTGAGTGCGGTCACCTGGAGGATCCCTGGAATGAGCCGCTCGACGACGCTTGGGTTATGACCAAGAATCCCGAGGACACCCCGGACACCCCGACCTACACCGAGATTGAGTTTGAGGCCGGCAAGCCCGTCGCCGTCGACGGCAAGAAGATGAAGCTCTCCGAGATCGTCATCGCCCTCAACAAGATCTCCGGCGACAATGGCTTTGGCCGTCTCGATCTGGTCGAGGATCGCCTGGTGGGCCTTAAGAGCCGCGAGTGCTACGAGGTTCCCGGCGCCCTGACGCTCATCACCGCCCACAAGGCGCTCGAGGACATCTGCGTCGAGGGCGACCTGCTCAAGACCAAGATCAAGCTCGAGCAGGATTGGGCCACCGCCGTGTACAACGGCCAGTGGTACAGCCCGCTCAAAAACGCGCTCGATGCCTTTATGGCCGACACGCAAAAGTTCGTGACCGGCACTGTCCGTCTGAAGTTCTTTAAGGGCAACTGCCATGTCGTCGGCCGCAAGAGCCCCTTCAGCCTCTACGACTACGGTCTGGCTACCTACGACCGCGACACCACGTTTGACGAGAAGGCCAGCGCCGGCTTTATCGAGATCGATACGCTGTCGCTCAAGACGTGGGCAAAGGTCCAGGGCCCCAGCTCTGCTGCCGCCCAGGCCTAGCGCCTTCTTCCCTTGGTATCCGCGCGGCCCATCCGCGTGATACATAACGGGCGCACGGGGTCCCTACCTTTCGTTATGCTTGCTGACACTTCTTAACATCGGTGGCCCCTACGTTCCGCCCGCATATATGATGCCGCGTCTGCGGCTGAGTCCGAGCCCCGCCGGGGTTGTCCGGCGGGGCTCCTTCTATCAATTTGGCGGCTCTGTGCCTATATATATGAGGAGTATCCATTATGTTCAATGCTATCGCGCATGCTTTGCTTGCCCTCGCGCCCGAGTTCGATGCTGTAAGGGTCGAGGACGTTCCTATGAGCCTGAAGGCCTGGATCGATGGTTCGCAGGGCAACATCCGGAGGGAGACGTTGGGTGCCAAGTGCATGGTGCGTCACTTCTTTGCAAATTAGCCACATGGCCCCGCGCGCGGCAGGGAGTGTGTAAAACTAGCGGTTGATAAATCGCTTTAGCGACAGGGCACATTGCTTTGGACGCTTGTTTTGGTATTTGGAGAAAGGAGACGGTTCCATGGCTCTTTGGGGCGGTCGTTTTGAGGCGGGCGTGGCCGAGGTCACGCAGGAGTTTGGCGCGTCGCTGCCGGTCGACAAACATCTCTATAAGCAGGATATCGCCGGCTCTAAGGCGCATGCCAAGATGTTGGCCGCCCAGGGCATCATCAGTGCCGAGGACGAGCAGGCGATTGCCAAGGGCCTGACCGGAATCGAACAGGATATCGATGCCGGCAACTTCACCTTCGATATCAACGACGAGGACATTCATATGTCCATCGAGAGCGAGCTGACGCGCCGCATCGGCGAGGCCGGTAAGCGCTTGCATACCGGGCGTTCGCGTAACGATCAGGTGGCGACCGATACGCGTCTGGGCGTCAAGGCGCTGGCCAAGGAGCTCATGGAGGCCAATCTTGAGCTGCGCCATGTGCTGGTGGATGCGGCCAAGAAGTACGACAAGGTGATTCTGCCGGGCTACACGCACATGCAACATGCTCAGCCCGTGCTGCTGTCGCATCACCTGCTGGCGTATTCCTGGATGTTCGCGCGCGACTTTACGCGTTTGAAGGCCGCCTTTGATGCCGCCGACAACTGCCCGCTGGGTGCTGCCGCGCTTGCCGGTACGAGCTATCCGCTCGATCGCCAGATGACGGCTGCCGAACTTGGCTTTGCGGGTGTGATTCCCAACTCGCTCGATGCGGTTTCCGACCGTGATTTCCTGCTCGATCTGCATTATGCCGGCTCCGTCATGGCCATGCACCTGTCGCGTCTTTCCGAGGAGATCGTGCTGTGGTCGAGCTCCGAATTTGGCTTTATCACGCTTTCAGACTCCTACTCCACCGGCTCGTCTATCATGCCGCAGAAGAAGAACCCCGACTTTGCCGAGCTTATCCGCGGCAAGAGCGGTCGCGTGTACGGCAACCTGGTGCAGCTGCTGGTAACCATGAAGGGCTTGCCGCTTGCTTATAACAAGGACTTGCAGGAGGACAAGGAGAGCGCGCTCGATACCGCCCATACGCTCATGCAGTGTCTGTCGGTTATGGCCGGTATGATTTCGACTTGGACCGTCAACGAGGATGCCATGGCGCGCGAGTGCGGCGTGGGGCACCTTGCCGCCACCGATGTTGCCGATTACCTGGCTAAGCGTGGTCTGCCGTTCCGCGAGGCACATGCCGTGGTGGGCCATCTGGTCCTGATGTGTGAGAAGCGTGGCTGCAATCTTGAGGACCTGCCGTTTGAGGTGTTCCAGGAGGCAAGCCCGCTCTTTGAACGCGATATTACCGAGGCGCTCGACATCCCCTCAATTGTCGCCGCGCGTACGACCGAGGGCGGTACCGCCCCTGCCGCCGTTGCCGTGCAGCTGCAGCGCGCCGAGGCACAGCTCGTGGCCGACGAGGGCGTGTTTGGATCGCTGACCAAGGTCGTCGAGATGGGCCACGGGGCAAAGTAGGGATTTGACTGAAGCGGCTTTGGCCATTTATCGATAAATCGTTTTTGCTTTTACGGGTATCTGCTGATGCGGACGCCCGTATTTTGTTGCTATGGGGAGGGGCTTGTCGAGAACTTCTGTAGGACCTTTGGGCAGGTTGTGAAGGGGGTACGTTCGCGGGCGGCAACCGACCGTCTGCTCTGCTCGATGCGGTTGATGGGCAGTCGGATGGTACTCTAATCGAGCTTCGAAACAGAAGTGACACATATGGAACGCTTCAATAAATTGCAACGTTTCAATAAACAGCTTTTTGTTTAACTGCAGCTAAAACTCTGTTACGATGCAGTCCAGGCGGGTGCCGGAATGGGACTTGGGCACGCGCGAACCTACTTGAAAGGCTACTTTTATGGCTATCGAGAAGACCTTCATCATGATTAAGCCCGACGCCGTGCGTGACCGCAAGATCGGCGAGATTGTTGCTCGCATCGAGCGCAGCGGCCTTGTCATCGAGCGCATGGAGATGACCACGCTCGAGCGCGCTACCGTCGAGGAGCACTACGCCCATCTGGCCGACAAGCCCTTCTTTGGCGGTCTCTGCGACTTTATGACGAGCGGTCCGGTCGTCAAGATGGTCGTTTCCGGTCTCTCCGCTGTTGCTAAGATGCGCACCCTCATGGGCGCTACCAACCCGCTTGACGCTGCTCCTGGTACCATCCGCGGCGACTTTGCCGTCGATGTCAACGCCAACGTGATCCACGGCTCCGACTGTTTGGAGAACGCCGAGATTGAGATCAAGCGCTTCTTTGGCTAAACCAGCTTTGACTCCTTAAAGCTGTTAGCGTGTGGCTTGGGCGCCGCGGAACTTCATCTGCGGCGCCCTTTTATTCCAAAATCTATGCAGGGGCCCGCTCGGACATGTGTTCCGAGCGGGCCCCTGCTGTTAGCTTGTGGCACTGAATAGTTTAGGCTTCGTCGACGATCTTAAGGCCGCGCGTGTGGTCGATCTCGTTGAGGAGGTTAACGCGACGCTCGTGGCGACCACCCTCAAACTCGGCGTCGAGCCACTCGTCGACGATCATCTTGGCGAGCTCGGAGCCCACGACGCGGGCGCCAAAGGCAAGCACGTTGGTGTTGTTGTGCATGCGGGAGAGCTTGGCGCTGAAGGGCTCGGAGCAGACGACGGCGCGTACGCCCTCGACCTTGTTGGCGGCCAGGCTGATGCCGACGCCGGTACCGCAGATCAGGATGCCCAGATCGACGTCGCCGTTGGCTACGGCCTTGCCCACCTTGTAGCCGGCGATGGGGTAATCAAAGCTCTCGGAGGTGTCGGTGCCAAAGTTCACGACCTCACAGCCGCGCTCCTTCAGGTGCTCGGAGATGATGTTCTTGAGCTCGACGGCGGCATGGTCGTTGCCGATACCAATCTTCATGAGTGGTTCCTCTCTGGTCCGTGCGGCGGAATTGCTAAAGGTTTTACCGCGTTCGACTGCATGATAGCGCGACTTTTGTGTAAACGCTCGGGCGTTTTTTGGTCAAACGCTTTAGCATGCAACAAGACCGGCTTCTCATGAATGAATGCTGTCAGTTTGTGCTTGAGCGCCGTCCGCCGGAACCATGGTTGCGGTTTTTGATGCATTGTTATCAAATAAAGGAGCTAACTTTTTTGAGAGCCCAGCCCGTTATGCAAGCAGGAGATACCTATGCCCACCGATTCCATCCGTGATGCCGCGTTTTGCGATGTTTTAAACCGCGAACTTGTCTGTGCACTCGGCTGCACCGAGCCCATTGCCGTTGCCTATGCAGCGGCGCTGGCGAGCCAGACGCTCGGTTGCGAACCCGATCATATGGACGTTGCCTGCTCGGGCAACATCATCAAGAACGTCAAGAGCGTGACCGTGCCCAACTCGGGCGGTATGCACGGTATTGAGGCCGCGGCCGTGCTGGGTGCCGTGGGCGGCGACGCTAAGAGCGCGCTCGAGGTGCTCGAGAGCGTTAACGATGAAGACCGCGCTCGCGTGGCCGAGCTCCTCGCCGACGCCGGCTACTGCGATGTGTCGCTTGTCGAGGGTGTGCCCAACCTCTACATCAAGGTGACTGCGACGGCCGGGGGCCATACCGCGGTCGTCGAGATTACCGATCACCACACTAATGTCACGTGCCATACGCTCGATGGTATTCCGGTATGCGGCAAGTCAGCGGGGGAGTGTGCCGCCTGCGCCGAGCGCGTGGTGGCCGAGCGTGCGGCAGATAACGCCGATACCCCTATGAGCGTTGAGTCCATCATCGACTTTATCGAGGACGGTGACATTGAGGACGCCCGCGCTGCCGTTGAGCGTCAGATTGAGCTGAATGGCGCGATCAGTGCCGAGGGCCTTGCGCACGCTTGGGGCGCCGAGGTGGGTCGTACACTGTTGGGCGCTCGTGCTGATGACGTCGCCTGCCGTGCCCGTGCCCGTGCGGCCGCCGGGTCCGACGCCCGCATGAACGGTTGCGCGCTGCCGGTCGCCATTGTGTGCGGCTCGGGCAATCAGGGCATTACCTGCGCATTGCCCGTCATGGAGTATGCCGAGTACCTGCGTTGCGACCACGAGCGCCTGGTGCGCGCCGTGATGCTGTCCGATCTTATCGCCGTGCATATCAAGAGCTATATTGGTGCGCTCTCGGCGTTTTGCGGTGCTATTTGCGCTGCGTGCGGCGCCGGCGCTGCGATTACCTGGCTGTGCGGTGGCACGCGCGAACAGATTGGCGCGACGGTCTCGAATACGCTTGGCAACGTGGGCGGCATCGTGTGCGACGGCGCCAAGGCGAGCTGTGCCGCCAAGATCTCGGCTGCCGTCGATGCGGCGATTCTGGGCCACGATATGGCCATGCAAGGCCGCGGCTTCCGCGCCGGCGAGGGCCTGATCCAAGATACCGTTGAGCAGACGATCGCCAGTATGGGCTACGTAGGCCGCGTGGGCATGAAGGACACCGACGTCGAGATCCTCAACATCATGATCGGCAAAACTCGAGTTTGCTAGTTACGCGGTTTTACCAAACCGCGTAACCAGTCGACGCTGCAAACGCCCCTAAGCGGCAATCTGTCTTTCAATCGTCGGGCATGGCCAGAAGGCCTATGCCCTCCTCTTTCAAGGCACATTGCTCGCTTAGGGGCGTTTTCGCTCATATGACCCAATCCGCTGTCAAGAGCCACAATGGCCCC
>UQOJ01000033.1 GCA_900542635.1 uncultured Collinsella sp. | reverse complement strand
CACGCAAAGGAAAGCACTTAATGTGCTTTCCGTCTTGCGCAGGACTGTAGAGCAGGAAACTTCATATGCGGCCCTCCCGGGCGCAAGCAAAAGGGCGACCCCGTACGGGGTCGCCCTTGTTGAGCTGCTAATGTTTAGCTGTTACTCGGCGTCGTGGTGACGGCGGGGCTTGCGGCCTCCGTTGTCGCCGGGACGGCGCGGACGGTCGCTGCGCTCGGAGCGCTCGCGACGCGGACGCTCGCGACGCTGGAAGTGCTCGCCGTCGCCCTCGGAGGCACCCTCGGCGCGAGCCGGGGCCTCGGGCTTGTCAAGGCGATCGAGCGAGATCTTACCGCGATCGTCGACCTCGATGACGACGACCTTGACCTCGTCGCCCACGTTGAGGACGTCCTCGACCTTCTCCACGCGGCCCTTGGCAACGCGGGAGATGTGCAGCAGGCCGTCCTTGCCGGGCAGCAGATTCACGAACGCGCCGAAGGGCTGGATGGAAACCACGCGACCGGTGTACTCCTCGCCCGGCTCGGGAACCTTGATGATGAGCTTGATGCGCTCGACAGCCTGGTCGACGGACTCGCCGGTGCCGCCGACAAAGACGGTGCCGTCCTCCTGGATGTCGACCGAGGCGCCGGTCTCGTCCTGGATGCCGCGGATGACCTTGCCGCCGGAACCGATGACGTCGCGAATCTTGTCGGTCGGAACCTGGATGGAAACGATGCGCGGAGCGGTGCTGCGCGTAGTGTGGCGCGGCTCGGGGATCACATCGAGCATCTTCTGCAGGATGAAGGCGCGACCCTCCTTGGCCTGCTGCAGGGCGCGGGCCAGGATGTCGAAGGTAAGGCCGGTGGCCTTGTTGTCCATCTGCAGGGCGGTGATGCCCTCGGTGGTGCCGGTGACCTTAAAGTCCATGTCGCCCAGGAAGTCCTCGAGACCCTGGATGTCAGACAGGACCACGGTCTTACCCTCCTCCTGGATCAGGCCCATGGCGATACCGGAGACCGGTCGCTTAATGGGCACGCCGCCGTCCATAAGGGCGAGCGTGGAGCCGCAGGTCGAAGCCATCGAAGAGGAGCCGTTGGACTCCATGACCTCGGAGACGACGCGGATGGCGTAGGGGAACTCGTTCTCGTCGGGGAGCACCGGAAGCAGAGCGCGCTCGGCTAGATTGCCGTGGCCGATCTCGCGGCGCTTGGGGCTGCCCATGCGGCCGGTCTCACCGGTGCAGAACGGCGGGAAGTTGTAGTGGTGCATGTAGCGTTTGCCCTCGGTGGGCTCGATGGTATCCAGACGCTGGCCCTCGTTGAGCATGCCGAGCGACAGGACGGAAAGCACCTGGGTCTGGCCGCGCTGGAACAGGCCGGAGCCGTGAACGAGCGGCAGGTAGTTGTCCTTCACCATGATGGGACGGATCTCATCGGCGGCACGACCGTCGACGCGCTCGCCGGTCTCAACGACCATGGTGCGCATGGCCTTCTTCTCGAGCTTCTTGAGCGCCACGGGGATCTCGCGCTCCCAAGCGGCCTGCTCCTCCTCGGTGAACTCGGCGCGGATGGACTCCTTCAGAGCCTCGACCTTACCGATACGGGAGAGCTTGTCGGCGTCGCGAAGGGCGGCTGCCATCTCGTCGTAGTGGGCGAAGATGCGCTCCTGGACCTCCTCGACGGGCTGGTCGAGCGGGTACTCCTTCTTGACGATGGGGCCGTTAACCTGCTCCCACTCGGCGACGAACTCGTCCTGAGCCTGGCAGAAAGCGGCAAGGGCCTCCTGGCCAAACTTCATGGCGGCGAGCATGTCGTCCTCGGAGATCTCCTCGGCGCCGGCCTCGACCATCGAGATGAAGTCGGCGGATCCGCCCAGCTCCAGGTCCAGATCCGAGTTCTCGCGCTCCTCGTAGGTGGGGTTGACGATAAACTCGCCTGTCTCCACGTTACGGCCGATGCGCACGCAGGCAAGCGGGCCCTCGAAGGGCACGCCGCCCAGCGTCATGGCCAGGGATGCACCCATGACGTTGATGACATCGAAGGGGTTGACCTGGTCGGCGACGAGCGAGGTGGCGACGATGTGCACCTCGTTGCGGAAGCCAACCGGGAAGCTCGGGCGAATCGGGCGATCGATCATGCGGGCCGTGAGCGTGGCCTTCTCGCTGGGACGGCCCTCACGCTTGAGGTAGCCACCCGGGATGCGGCCGGCTGCGTACATCTTCTCGTTGAAGTCGACGGTCAGCGGGAAGAAGTCGTAGTTCTTGCGCTCCTTGGAGACGACCACGGTGTCGAGCATCGTGGTGTCGCCCTGCTTGACCAGGCAGGCGCCGGTGGCCTGCTTGGCAAGCTCGCCCGACTCAAAGGTGTAGGTCTTGCCGTACAGCTCAAAGGTCTTGGATACGAGTGTCATTGTTCTCCTTAACCCCGCAGACCCCTTGTCTGCGGGCTTCTCATGTGACGCGGGCCCCCTGCCCCCGCCACGCTTCAGAGCGTGATTGTTCGCGCCCTTACACAAAAAGAGCGCCCCGCTGCGCAGGACGCTCTTAGCATGTACAAATCCTACTGGATGTTGTCGCGGATGCCCAGAGCCTTGATGAGCTCACGGTACTCGACGATGTCGTTCTTCTTGATGTAGGAGAGAAGACGACGACGACGGCCGACGAGCATGAGCAGGCCACGACGGGTGTGGAAGTCCTTCTGGTGGGACTTCATGTGCTCGGTCAGCTCCTTGATGCGCTCGGACAGGATGGCGACCTGAACCTTGGGGTTGCCGGTGTCGACCGGGGTGTTACCGAACTGGGCAGTCAGCTCCGCCTTGCGCTCTTTGGAAACAGTCATTGTTTCACCTTTCGTTTTGCGTCGCCCACGGGCGACTCGATTCGCCTCGGACTGGGAAGCCGCCGGTGGAGCGAACAACCAAGGTCGAGGTACCAACAGGTCGGTATGTTACCACAAGCAGCCCGCGCCTGCGCATCATCACCGACCCAACATGAATTCCATCGCGCGGAGGCGCTGATCGGTGTGCGTCGCAGCCCAAACATGCGAAAGCCCGAGCAGGAATGCCGCCGTATGCGGGTCGATTCGCTCGGCCATGAGCGCATCGAAGGTCATGGACATGAGGGCGCGCAGCCATGCGGTCTCACCGGTCGACACCAGTTCGGCACCTGGAACGCTCGACGCGCACGACCCGCACATGAGACCGCCCGCCTGGGCTGAAAAATACGACAGCATGGGGTCTCCGCACAGCACACAGGCCGAAAAATCGGGTCGATAGCCAACGTGCGACAGCAGCTTAAAGACATATGCCGCCACAAGTAGGTCCATATGCGCCGTGTCAAGCCCGCTGCCCACCAGGGCAAGCGCTCGCTGCGTGATGGCAAAGGTAAACGGGTCCTCGGCGTCCTCGAACGAGCACACGCGCGCAACCTCGGCGATCGCGCTTGCGGCGCAGGTCGTCTCGTAATCGGGCGCAGCGCCGAGCGGCGCCTCCATAAGCTCGGCCTGGGAAACCACGTCGAGTGACCGTCCATGTGCGAGCAGCATATCGACCGTACAGAACAGCTCGCAGCGCGCAGCCAGGCGTCCGCCGGGTTTGCGGGCGCCCTTTGCCACGGCACGAACCTGCCGCCCCCGCTCGTCAAGCATCGTCAAGATCAGGTCGGTCTCTTTGAGCTTAGTCTTATCGAGCACGACCACTTTCGTGCGATATGTCCGGGAGCCTGCCATGCGCGCCGCGCGTCCTTAGTCCTCGGCGTTATAGCCAAAGCGGCGAATCTGGGCCTCGTCGTCACGCCAGCCGGCCTTGACCTTCACGTCCAGCTCCAAAAAGACCTGCGTGCCAAAGATGCGCTCAAGATCGCGACGGGCGTCGATACCGATATGCTTGATCATCTCGCCGCCCTTGCCGATGATGATGCCCTTTTGGCCCTCGCGCTCGACGTAAATGGTGGCGTGCACGCGCAGCACCTTCTTGGTCTGCTCAAGCGCATCGCAGATCACGCCAACGGAGTGCGGAATCTCATCACGGGTGCGGCGCAAGACCTTCTCGCGCACAAACTCGGCAACGAGCGTCTCATCGGAAGCGTCGGTACCCATGTCCTCGGGGAACCAACGCGGACCCTCGGGCAAAAAGTGCGCAACGGTCTCGATAAAGGCATCGACGTTGAAGTTCTTGACCGACGACGTCACGATCTCATCGTCATATTCCATGAGCTCGTGGGCAGCCTTAAGCTGCTCCATGACCTGTGCGGGGTCGGCCTCATCGGCCTTAGTGAGCACCAGAACCTTCTTGGAACGGGCGCATCTGACGCGCTCGGCAACCCAAGCGTCTCCCCTGCCGATAGGTTTGGTGGCATCAATCAAAAACGCGACGACGTCAACATCGTTCAGCTCGAACAACGCACTCTTGTTGAGCTCGGAACCCAGACCGTCCTTGGGCTTGTGGATACCCGGGGTATCGACAAAGACCAGCTGGTAGCCGGGACGGTTAACGACGGCGCGCATGCGGCGGCGGGTCGTCTGGGCCACAGGCGAGGTGATGGCGACCTTTTTGCCATAGCAGGCATTAAGCAGCGTGGACTTGCCAGCGTTGGGACGACCGACCAGGGCCACAAAGCCGCTGCGGAAACCGGGCTCCACGTCGCCAAAGCCCGCGAGGTTGTCGTCCTCGTCGCACAGGGCGTCGAGTTCCTCGTCGCTCATACCCTCAAACGGGTCGAACTCCTCGACATCCTCGAGCTCCTCGGTATCCACCGCGTCCAGGGACTCGTCATCCAAAACTTCATCGGTAAGCTGCTTATTGTCGGACATGGAAATCCCTTTCTAAATAAAGTCGAGCGCGTGGGCAAATACCAGCAAGCCCACAATCGCGGCGGTGATGGAAAGTACGTATACGGAGGCGGCGGCGATATCCTTCGCACGCTTGGCCAGCGGATGCAGCTCCTGGGTCGCCAGATCGACAATCGCCTCCATCGCGGTGTTGCACAGCTCGCCGTGAATCACCAGGCCACAACAGATGATAATCGTGGCCCACTCGGCAATATCGAGCCCCACGATGCAGCCGGCAATGACGGTACACACACCCGCCACGAGCATGACCTTGATATTACGCTCGGTCTTGACGGCGGTGACGAAGCCCTCCATAGCGTAGGAGAACGACTTTAAAAAGGACGGATGATCCTTGTTCGATCCGGGAATCATAGACGGCTCCTAGTCGTGGGCGTGGTTGGTGATGGGGCCGACGTGGACCAGCTTGGGGTCCTCGCCGCGCTCGAGCGCCAGATCGCGCAGGATGGCGTCCTCGCGGGTCTCCATAACCTCGGCCTCGTCGTCCTCAATGTGGTCATATCCCAGCAGGTGCAGCATGCCATGCACGAGCATCAGACGGCACTCGTCGGCAGGGCTATTGCCAAAGCCGGGGGCCTGACGGGCAATGACCTGCGGGGCCAGGATGATATCGCCGAGCTCGAGCGTCTCGTCGGCGGGTATATCCTCGTCAAAGGCCGAGTCACATTCAAACGAGAGGACATCGGTGGTACGGTCGATACCGCGCCACTCGTGGTTGAGCTCGTGCATCTCGTCCTCATCGACATACGAAAGGGAAATCTCGACTTCACGCTCAACGCCCTCGGCGGCAAGCACGACCTCGCAGATGTGCTCTACCTCCTGCGCATCAAGCAGCGTATCGAGCTCGGCATCGTTGCTGATCAATACACTCAACGGGACTCCTTTCGGTCGTGTACGCGCTTCTCGCGCACATCATCATAAGCATCGTACGCCTCGACGATACGCCCAACCAAGGCATGGCGCACCACGTCGGCACGCTCGAGGTGAGAAAATGCGACATCGTCGACACGGCCCAAAATCTGCTCAACGTCGGCAAGACCGCCACGACGACCCACCAGGTCACGCTGACTCAGATCACCGGTAATCACAAACTTGGAGTTAAAGCCCAAGCGCGTCAGGAACATCTTCATCTGCTCGGGCGTGGTATTTTGCGCCTCGTCGAGCACCACGAAGGCATCGCTCAGCGTGCGGCCGCGCATGTAGGCAAGCGGGGCGATCTCGATCACGCCGCGCTCCATGAGCTCATCGGTGCGCTCGCGATCCATCATGTCAAAAAGGGCGTCGTAGAGCGGACGCATGTAGGGATCGATCTTTTCCTCGAGGGTACCGGGCAAAAAGCCCAGGTTCTCCCCCGCCTCGACAACCGGACGCGTCAAGATCAGACGGCCCACCTCATGACGCTTGAGCGCGGCAACGGCGAGCGCCATGGCCAGATAGGTCTTACCGGTACCGGCAGGACCCAGACCAAACGTGATGGTATGCGAGCGGATGGCATCCACGTAGCGCTTTTGGCCGAGCGTTTTGGGGCGAATGACGCGGCCGCGATACGAAAGCAGCACGTCATCGCGAAGCGACATAGCCCCATGCTCACCGTCGCGCAAGACGGCAAGGCAGCGAGAGACATCGTCGGCAGACAGCGTGCGTCCGGCGGCCGCCTCGCGAAAAACATGCTCGAAAAAGCGCGCCACGAGCTCGACCTCGTCCGGGTCACCGCTCACGGCGATGCTGTCGCCACGGGCGACCACGTGGGCGCGAACCAAGCTCTCGAGTGCACGAAGGACGCCGTCGCCGGCGCCCAAAACGCGCGAGGGGTCAATTCCCCCGGGAACGGTAAGTCTAATCTTCGAGGCTTCCATGAACCTCCCTGCGTGCATGGACCAAGCCGGAATCATCGACTCCGATGATAGCAACATCGAGCAGGCACGGGGCTGTGAGTCCACGGGTATCGTCAAGACGAGCATGATGGAACGAACCGAGCGTCAGGTTGTCGCCATACTCGAGCACGGCGCGCTCAACGGTGCCCACGCGACGGCGAGCGTCGGCAATGGCGAGTTCCTGCGCCGTGGCTCGCATACGACGACTGCGCTCGGCCATAACCTCGGGCGGCACCTGGTCGGGCATATCGGCAGCAAGGGTACCGGGACGTTTGCTGTAGCGGAACACGTGCATACGCGAAAAGCCCACGCGGCGGCACAGCGCCAGCGATTCCTCAAACTCCTCGTCCGTCTCGCCCGGAAAACCGACGATGACGTCGCACGAAAGAGACGCCTGAGGCAATTTGGTGCGAATCATGCGCACCGTCTCCTCGAAGGTCTCGGCGCTATAGGGACGGCCCATGCGATGCAGCGTCCTGGTGCAGCCGGACTGCACGGGCAGGTGCAAAAACGGGGCGATGCGCTGCGGATAGCGCGCCATGACCTTAAGCAGGCGCTCCGAGATATCCATGGGCTCGACCGAGGAAATGCGCACATGCGGAATGGACGTGCGCTCCATAATCGCCTCGAGCAGCTCATCGATCTCGACGTGTTCGTCAGTCGCGCTCTTGCCATCGTAGGCGCCCAGGTTCACGCCCGTCAGCACCACCTCGGGCACGCCGGCCTCCTGGGCCTCGCGAACCTGCTCGAGCACGGACTCGACCGGCACGGAGCGCTCGGGGCCGCGGGCCTTCCACACGATGCAATAGGTGCAACGATGGTTGCAGCCGTCTTGGATCTTCACGCCCAGACGCGAGCGACCGAGCGCGTCGACCACCTCGCCATCGCTGCAGGCAGGAACGTTATCGGACTCAACGCCCAGCACCTCGCAGACGCGTTCGGCGACATCGATCTTGGACGGCTCGGCGATCACGCGGTCCGAAAGCTCCAGAAGCTCCTCGGGGTGCAAATTGACCACGCATCCGGTCACGACCACATAGGGCTCGTTTGGATAGGCCAGCGCATGGCGAACGGCCTTACGGGTCTTGGCCTCGGCCTCGCCCGTAACGGCACAGGTGTTAATGACGATCAGCTCAGCATCCTGAGGCTCCACCATTGCAAAGCCCAGGCGCATAAGATCGGCAGTGATACGGTCGGACTCAACCCGGTTGACGCGGCAGCCGAGGTTGACGACAGAGATATGAGGTGCGAGCACGCGGGCTCCTTAATCGAGGATATCGTCGAGGGCACTCTTGATACGGTCGGTCACCGACTTCTTACCGGAAGCGACGTCATCGCCCATCTCATCGGCAAAAGCGCGGAGCAGCTCGCGTTGCTTATTGGAAAGATTGGTGGGAACGACCACGCGCAGTTGCACGATCAGGCGGCCACGCGAACCGCCACCGCCAATGCGCGGCATGCCGTAATTATTGACGCTCACGGTGTCACCGTACTGGGCGCCGGCGGGAACCGTCACCTTGACGACCTCGTCGGGCATAATGCCCTCGACCTCGATCTCGCAGCCAAGCGCAGCCTGCGCAATCGAGATATCGCTCACGAGGTACAGGTCGTCACCGTTGCGCTTAAAACGCTCGTGGTCGGCAACACGAACGTTGACGATCAGGTCGCCCGAGGGCTCACCGCGAAGGCCTGCCTCGCCAAAGCCGCTCACGCGCAGCTGGCGACCGGTCGAAACGCCGGCAGGGATATCGATGTCGATCTTTTCGTGCGAAGGTGTGCGACCCTGGCCGTCACAGGTATCGCAGGGATGATCGATAACCGTACCTTCGCCGTGGCAGTCGGGACAGGGCGAAGAGGACTGAACCTGGCCCAGGAACGAGCGCTGGACCGTCGTCACATAGCCTGTGCCGTGACAGCGGCTGCACTGCTTTTCCTGTGCACCCTCGGCCCTGCCGGTGCCGTTGCAATCCTCGCAGGGGGCAAGGCGGTCATAGCTGATCGTCTTTTTGCAACCGAGCGCCGCCTCCTCAAGGGTCACCGAAAGGGAGATCGCCATATCGCGGCCGCGACGACGCTCACGGCGATTTCGGGCGCCACCGCCGGCACCGCCGCCAAAGAACGACGAGAAGAGGTCGTCCATGCCCATGCCGCCAAAGATATCGTTGATGTCGACGTAGCCCGAACCACCAGGGCCGTCCGCGGTGCCGTAACGGTCGTAGTTAGCACGCTTCTGCTCGTCGGAAAGAACGGAATAAGCCTCGTTGAGCTCTTTGAACTTGGCCTCGGCCTCGGGGTCGTCCGAAACGTCCGGGTGTACGGTACGGGCCTTCTTTAGAAACGCGCGCTTAATCGTCCGCGCATCGGCATCCTTGTCGACGCCAAGCACCTCGTAGTAATCCCTATTTTCCGACACGACCGAATCCTTCCGACTTTCATTATTGTCACAGTGCGTCCTATACCCAAGCTGGGCCGGCCGCAAACAGAGGGCTAGATGTTATTGCATTGCGTAGGGCGAAAGCATGGCACGTTGCGAGCAGCTCGCAAACCAAACCGACACGAGCGCGAACATAAATCCGTTGGCAAAACCGTTGGCAAACTGCATCCCGCCGCGCTTCCACCACAGCAGGCTGCGGTGCAGCACGCCGTCCGAGAACACCATGAACAAGCCCATGGCAAACGGAATAAAGCACATCACGGCAAAGGCCGAGAACACGCCCGAGATGGCCGACAGCACCAAAAACGGCGCCACGATGCCCATCAGGTAAAAACCGGTACGGGCCTTGCCTTCCAGACGCTCGGCCTCGACATGGGCGCGGCCGACCAGATCGCCACCCGAGGCACCGTTGGTTCCGGCGTGACCCATGCCGCTAATGCGGACCTCGTCGCCATCGTGCGTGCCGGCAGGAAACTCAATCGTCTGCTCGGAGGTCACACGGGTCCGCCCGCTGCCGCCGCAATCGGGGCAAGGGTCGGCAACGACCTTACCGGAACCGCCGCACTCGGGGCAGACCGACTGGAACGTGCCGGCACCGAACAGGAAGGACAGGTCGACGTCGATGTGGCCGCGACCACCGCAGCTCGGACAGGTATGTGCATGCTCGGATGAAACAGATCCCGAGCCACCGCAGTGACCACAGGTATCGAACCGCGTATAGCGGACGGTTTTGCGGGCACCGCCCTTGGCCTCCTTGGCGTCGAGCTTGATATCGACGATCACGTTGGCGCCACTCTCGGGGTTGTAGGCCGCCTGGCCGCGACGGGGCTGGCCCCAGGCGCCCCCGAAGGGAAAGCCGCCCTCAAAAGGATTGCCATAGCCTGCGCTACCGGCGTAGCCGCCTCCATAGGGCGAAGCCGTAGGAGCGCCGGCGAAGGGGTTGCCCGAACGCATGGCGTCGTAGCGCGCACGCTTCTGCTCGTCCGAAAGCACGGCGTAGGCCTCGGAAACCTCTTTAAACTTTTCCTCGGCATCCGGTTCTTTGTTGACGTCCGGATGGAGCTTGCGGGCCTTTTGCTGGAAGGCCTTCTGTATATCACGCGAGGTGGCGTCCTTGGAGACACCCAAAATCTCGTAATAATCTTTTTCGTTCATCGTCGCCATGCGCGGCAACCTCCTGCTCACAGCAGCGTTTATATTGCGGTAATTCTACCCGAGCGGCCTAAGATAGACCCCAAAACAGCTCGAACAGCACATTTCCATCGAGCCAGCCCAAGTGGGTGGGCGCTAAACAAGCACGGACGCGACCTGCGATAACGTCTTTCGAGGCGACGCGCCCCGAAAGCCCTTCAACATGATCGGGCACCCAGGTGGCAAGGCCCAACTCGAGCGCACGGTCACAGGCCGCCGCCAGCTCGTCTGCAGCGATCACGCTTGCCGAGCGCACCAACAGATCGGGCCCAATGCCACGCGTCATGCGGCAGGCGAGCATCAAATCCTCGGCCGCCGCCTCGCGCTGCGACAGATACTCGGCATCAAACGTCGTCGCGGTGTCGTCGCGTTGCACCAGACGCACGCGATACGCTTCGCCGCGAGCGGGTACGTCAGGAAACAGCCCGGCCAAGCGATCGAAGTCCCCGGCATCGAGCATACCGGCGGCAGAGCGACCCAAGCCCAGATAGCCCTGACCGGTCCAATAGGCAATGTTGTGGGCGCACTCATGACCGTCGAGCGCGTAGCTTGCAACCTCATACGGGTGATAGCCGGCAGCGCCCAGACGCTCACGCGCCGCGTCCATGCACGAAGCCTGAAAATCCTCGTCGGGCTCGAGCGACTCGTCGCGACACGCCATGCGATAGAGCGGCGTGCCCTCCTCGAGCGTGAGAGGATACACCGATACATGATGCGGCGACGCCGCCAGCACGCCATCGAGCGTGCTCTGCCAGCTTACGGCGGTCTGCCCGGGAAGGCCGCACATCAGGTCACACGACACATCGAGCCCAGCGTCCTTGACCGTCGTGATGGCGGCGAGCGCCCGATCGGCATCGTGAATACGGCCGATGGCAGCAAGCTCGGCGTTGTCGAGGGTTTGGACCCCCAGAGAAATGCGCGTGACGCCCACCCCGGCAAGCGCAGCGGCAAGCTCGGCGGTCAGCGATTCGGGATTGGCCTCGCAGGTAAACTCAACGGGGGCGCACCACGAACGAATACGCCGCGCCAGCTCCACCAGGCGCTCCCCCGCCAGCGACGGCGTGCCTCCGCCAACATAGACGGTGCGGATCTGTGCAAGCGCGCCTGCGTCGCCAAAGGCATCGAGGCGTGCATACAACTGCTCAAAATAGGCATCAAGCGCAGCGCTCAGGTCACACGGAGCAAAACTGCGCGAGTCAAAGTCGCAATACCGGCACTTTTGAGCGCAAAACGGCACATGCACGTACAGCGCGGTAACGGCCACCGTTAGGCCTCCAGCGGATGAGCGGGCACCGACTCGCCGGCGGCAAGTGCAGCCTCGCAGGCCACCACATCGCGCTCGATATCATCGACCAATGCCATGAACTCCTCATAGGTGGAGCAACGCACCACTTGGGCACGCCAGGCGGCAGCATGGGGCATGCCCTTTAAATACCAGCTCGCGTACGTACGGGCACGTGACATGAGCGGCAACAGCTCGTGCGTGAGCGTCAGGTGCTCGCGCAGGGCGCCCAGTCGCTCGACCGAGCTACGCACCGGTACCGGCGTGCCATCGAGCGCAAGGGCACGAGCATCGCCGAACACCCAGGGGTTGCCATAGATGCCGCGCGCGATGAACACGGCACTGGCGCCGGAGCTGCGCAGACGCTCCGCCGCATCCTCGGCCGAGAACACGTCGCCCGAACCGATAACGGGAATCTCGACGGCGTCGGCCACCTCATCGACGACCGACCAATCGGCCTGGCCCGTATAGAGCTGCGTGGCGCAACGGCCATGCACCGCCACCGCAGATGCACCTGCTCCCTCGAGCATCTGGGCAAACGTCGCGGCATTACGGTCTTCGGCGTAAAAACCCTTGCGAATCTTTACGGTCACGGGCACGTGCGCCGCACCCACCGCCGCCTCGACAATCTTCTCGGCCAGATCGGGCGTGCGCATGAGCGCCGAGCCCTCGCCCTTGGTGACGACCTTGCGAGCCGGACAGGCCATATTGATATCAATGAGCGACAGGCGATCGCCCACGCGATCCTCGACGGCAGCGACGGCGCTCGCAAACTGATCGGGCTTAGAGCCAAAGAGCTGCACGCAAATCTGCTGTTCCTCATCGGCCGGCAGTACCAGGCGCCAGGTCTTATTGCTGGCATAGGCAAGGCCTGCAACGCTTACCATCTCGCTGTAGGCAAGGTTGGCACCGCGGCGGCGACACATGATGCGATAGGCGGGGTCGGTCACGCCGGCCATGGGAGCCATAAGGAACGGCTGCTCGGCATAGGCGCCCAGCAGCCGCTTGCTGTATTCAGAAAGCGCCATGAACCTACTCGTCCACCTTGAGAATCGCCATAAAGGCCTCCTGCGGGACCTCGACCGAGCCGATGGCCTTCATGCGCTTTTTGCCCTCTTTCTGCTTCTCGAGCAGCTTGCGCTTACGCGAGATATCGCCGCCATAGCACTTGGCCAAAACGTCCTTACGGCGCGCCTTGACGGTAGAGCGGGCGATGATCTTGTTGCCGATGGCGCCCTGAATAGGCACCTCAAACAGCTGACGTGGAATGATTTCCTTGAGCTTGTCGCACAGACCGCGGGCCAGGCCATAGGCCTTGTCCTTGTGCACGATAAACGAAAGCGCATCCACCTCGTCGCCCGAAAGCAGGATATCGAGCTTGACAAGCTCGGAGGGACGATACTCGTTGAACTCATAATCGAGCGAGGCATAGCCCTTGGTGCGGCTCTTGAGCTGGTCAAAGAAGTCCAGGATGAGCTCGGCAAGCGGCATGTCAAAGCGCATCTCGACCGATTTGCTCGTGAGATGGATCATGTCGGTTGTAATGCCGCGATGCTCGATAGCGAGCTGCATGACGGCACCCGTATACTCGGGCGGACAGATAATCTTGGCCTTGAGGTAGGGCTCCTCGATGCGCTCGATGCGCGTAGCCTCGGGCAGATCCTGCGGGCTGCGAACATCAATCATCTCGCCGTCGGTCTTGTAGACGTGATAGTCCACCGAAGGGCTCGTGGCAATCAGGTCCAGGTTGAACTCGCGCTCCAGGCGCTCCTTGACGACCTCCATATGCAGCAGGCCCAAGAAGCCAACGCGGAAACCAAAGCCGAGCGCCACCGAAGTCTCGGGCTCCCACACCAACGACGGGTCGTTGACATGCAGCTTATCGAGAGCGTCGCGCAGGTTCTCGTAATCCTTGTTGTCGATCGGGAACAGGCCCGTGTAGACCATGGGCTTGGCCTCACGGTAGCCGGGAAGCGGCTCGGGGCAGGGATTCGACGCCCACGTAAGGGTATCGCCCACGCGCACGGCCTCGGGGTCCTTCAGGCCCGTGACCACGTAGCCCACCTCACCGACCGTCAGCGCGTCAACTGGTGTCTCGGCGGGACGCTTGACGCCCACGCCATCGACCAAAAAGTCACCCTTTGCCTGCATCATAAGGAGGGTATCGCCCTTTTTGATGGAGCCGTCAAACACGCGGACCGTGGCAACGACGCCGCGGTACTCATCAAAATACGAGTCCAGGATGAGCGCCTTGAGCGGCGCGTTTGCATCGCCCTTGGGCGGAGAGATCAAAAAGACGATGGACTCCAGCAGATCGTGGATGCCCTCGCCGGTCTTGCCCGATACGCATACGGCATCGTCGGCAGGGATCGCCAGGTCGTCCTCGATCTCGGTCTTGACCTCGTCGGGGTGTGCCGACGGCAGGTCGATCTTATTGATGGCGGGCACGATATCCAAGTTGGCGTTCATGGCGAGCGTCGCGTTGGAGACGGTCTGCGCCTCGACGCCCTGCGTGGCGTCGACGACAAGCACCGCACCCTCGCAGGCGGCAAGCGAACGCGAGACCTCATAGGTAAAGTCCACGTGGCCCGGCGTATCGATCAGGTTGAACTGATACGTCTCGCCATCGTCGGCGTCATAGGAGACACGAACGGCATTGGACTTGATCGTGATGCCGCGCTCGCGCTCGATATCCATGGTGTCGAGCAGCTGCGACTCCATGTCGCGCTCGTCGACGGTATGGGTGAGCTCGAGGATACGGTCACTGATCGTGGACTTGCCATGGTCGATGTGCGCAACAATTGAGAAGTTGCGGATGTGGGAAATGTCAATTGAAGTATTCATGCGGACTATCTTACCCGAGCGATACAAAAAATGGAGCCTGTTCCATAAAACAGGCTCCATTTATGCGCGTAATCTGTGTGGTGTGAAATTTACAACTTAGGCGTTGATGCTGTTCACGAGCTTGGCAAGACCGGACTTGCGGTTGGAAGCCTGGTTCTTGTGGATAACATGCTTGGCGGCAGCCATGTCGAGACGCTTGGTGACGGTCTTGAGGGCAGCCTGGGCCTTCTCGGCGTCGCCCTCGGCGACGGCGGACTGGACGTGCTTGGTCAGCGTCTTGAGCTCGGACTTGACAGCCTTGTTACGCATGCGAGCTGCCTCATTGGTGCGGATACGCTTCTTCTGAGACTTGATGTTTGCCACTTCTGGAGTTCCTTTCGAGTTCCTTGCAAAAAATGTATGACACCTCTGAGACACGGTGAGGTCATGCAAGCGCCTACTATAGCACGCTCCCCCTCAAAGGGATAGAACGAATTTGTCAAATAGGCAGGTATCATCACGATTTTCTCAAGATGTTCGTAATCCAGAGCAAAAGCGCGGTCTGAGAATCGGCCGAACCCTTCAGTGCGAGCTCCACATCGACCGCGCCCTCGAGCGCGGCAACGAGCTCTGCCATCGAAAAGCGACGTGCCCAGGTCAGGTGATTCTTGACCTGCCAGGACTGGAGCTTAAGTGTTGCGGCCAGCTCACGACCCTGTCCGCGCGCATCGAGCGCCTTGGCAACGATAAGCTCGCGGATGCGGCCGCACAGCAATGTGTAAGTCCACACGTAGCTCTTGGCGGGCAGTAGATTGAAGAGCTCGAGCGAGCGTCGCATGTCACGGGCCGAGACCGCATTGAGAAAGTCCCAGGGTTGAACCTCGGCCGTACGTACAATCCAGCGCTCAACGTCGGCAAGCTCAATCTGGGGCACCTCGACCATCTGGGCAAGCTTAGCCAAGTCGTTATCGAGCATGCGAGTGTTTTCACCCGAACGCGAGACGAGTTCCTCGGCGGCCGCCGTCGTGATCGACTTGCCGTGCTGCGTCGCCATCTGCTGCACGCGGCGCGGTAGCTCCCAGCGCTTGGTGCCGGAGCAATCGATAACAGCCTTCTTGTCGATCTTGGCGATCGCCTTATACAGGCGCGTGTTCTTGGCAAGCGAGTCGGCGATGATGAGGCAGACCGTTGTGGGACTGGGACTCGCCAGATACTCGACGAGCGGCTCCGAGACCGACTTGGCGAGCTTTGAGCAGCCATCAAGGATTACCAGGCGAAACTCGCTGCCCATGGGAAAGGTATTGAGCGATCCGATAATCGACTCGATATCGGGGTCTTTGGTCATATCGCGCTCGTCGAGGTTGAACTCGACCATGCCCGACTTTTCCAGACGCGCTTTCATACGCGAGACGGCGTGATCGCGCTTGACTCCGTCGGTACCGACGATCAGATATGCCGGCAGCAGACCGGTTTCGGACATTGCGCTCCCCTCCCGCAGGCCTTCGTATTCGCTCCGTGCCATTCTAGCCCAGGGGCCCACCACACGCCAACGACGTCGTCACGGTCGCTGGCATCGCATCGCAAAGCCATTCGCAGTCGGCGTGACGGTAATGTCGCCGTGTTCGATAGTGCACGCGAACACGCCGCCCGCTTCCTTAACGGCATCGATGCAGGCATCGGACGGATGGCCGTATCGATTCCCTTCGCCCGCACTCGCGAGGGAAAGCTCGGGCTTCAGGACGTCCAGCAACTCATCATCGACTGAAACCTTAGAGCCGTGATGCCCAAGTTTAAGTACGTCGATATCCCCCACCTCCTGCACGAATTCCCGTTCTTGGTCGATCTCGGCATCACCGGTGAGGAGCATACGCAGGCCCTTGCCTTCCTGAACATATGAGAGCAGCAGGACAAGCGAGTCCTCATTTCCCTCGCCATCCACGGACTCGAATGGCCACATCACGCGGGCGCAAAATGAGCCGATATCGACCGTATCCCCACGGCGCACCTGCCGATACTCCACGCCAGGTCGGTTCAATACCTCGGCAGGAGCATCCTCCAGCGCATCCGCCGCCACGGCAATCGTACCGACCGAAAACTGTTCGAGCACGGCAGGCAGACCACCCCAGTGATCCTCATCCCAATGCGTCACAAAGACGGCATCGATATGGTGCACGTTATTGCGAACCAACGCCGCCACCACGCGCTCGTCGAGCCCGCAGTCGACGAGTGCCACTGCACCGCCCTGGCGGATAAGAATCGCATCGGCCTGGCCCACATCGAGCACCGTCACAGAAGGCGGAGCGAATCGATCCCAGTAGACGTACGGAATCGCAGCCAGGAACACCAGACATGCAAGCCCCACCGCCACAGGACGTGCACGGGGACGCGGCCACCAGACCAGCAGCACCGCCAGCAAACACGGCACTAGATAAATCCACATGCTATCGGGCGGCACGCTCACGGATGCACCCGGCACGGCGGCAAACAGCTGCTCGAAGAACAGCACGCAACGGGAGGCAATCATGGGCACAACGAGCGCCCAAGTCCGCAACGGTGCCACGAGCGAAAAGGGAACCAGCACGATCGACACGGCAAGCAGTACGCTCACCACCGGACCGATGACCGCATTTGCCAGCGGAGCAATGAGCGAGAACGTACCGAAGGCAGGAATGGTAATGGGAAGTGTCGCCAGTTGCGAGCACAGCGTGACGGAAAGCATGCTGGCAACGTCTGATGGCACACCCAGCTCACCCAAAGCGTAGGTCGCATAGGGGCAAAAGCACAGAATGGCTAAGACGCTGGCACATGAAAGCTGAAAGCCCATCTCGAACAGAACCGTCGGCCGCAGCAGCACAAAGATGGACATGGTTACGAAGAGCGCCGATGCGCCATGCCGGCGCCGCCCCGCGCCGTTTACGACAAGCGTCGCGAACACCATGCAGCACGCGCGCACGGCCGAGGGAGACGCGCCCGTAAAGGCAGCGTAGCCCACAAGCGTTATCGCCAATATCGCCCGTTGAAGACCGCGTGAGCACCGAGTCTTTTGCAATACACCCTCGATTACAAACCCCACGATTGCCAAGTGGCTGCCCGAGACGGCGATAAGATGCGCCGTTCCCGTCACCGAAAACCAGTCGCCCGCCGGCTGGGCGCGCAGCTCGGCCGAACGACCGCAGACGACACCGGCTATGAGTGCACGCGCCGGGTCGGCCGCAGGCGCGATGGACGCAAGCAGCCCATTTCGCATCCGAAGAAGCGGCCCCGGAGAGTCCTCATCGACCGACAAAATCCGAACGACTTTAACCTTGCGCACCTCGCCTCGGAGCACGCGCGATCGTCCATACGCATCGTTCTCAAAACGTGAAACGCGACCGATAACACGCACGTGCGCCCCGACCTTGAGCTCGAGGTCGCACGATAGGCGAACCGTTGCCAGGTTCTTACCGTCCGCACGTGCCTCGCAGGTATAGGAATACACGTCGTCGTTTATGGATGGATCGCCATGCACGACAAACTCGAGGCTGCTTGCCGCTCGACCGTCGAGCGCCTTCGAGGCGCTGAGCGCGCCCACAGCCCACCACGCCGAGACGACCGCTCCCGCCACGAGACCGACGGACGCGGCATACAGCCACCGCTTCCAAGGGGCAAGCCGCGCACAAGATTGAGCCAGCACAACGAAGACCGCCGCCGCAACGGGAATGGCCCATAGCGGCCCGACCACCGGCACCCGCTCCCACAGCAGCGCATCGGCGGCCACGTTGAGCACCAAGGCGCAGCTCATGCACATGCCGGCACACAGGGCCATCGTCCACGGCATCAGAGGCCGCGGAGGCATCACATGCTCGCGCTCGGTCGCACTCATACGCAGATGGAATCTTTGATTTTGGCAAGCTTCTTCTCGCCGATTCCCGACACACGCATCAGATCGTCAACCGAGGCAAAAGCACCGTTCTTTGTCCGCTCATCGATAATCGACTGGGCCATGGAGGGACCGATGCCAGAGAGCGTCTGCAGCTCTGCCGCGCTTGCCGTATTGATATTTACTAGGCCTGTTGCGCCACTCACGCCCGATGATGCGGAAGCCCCACCATCAACACCAGCTTCCGCAATGGACGCCTGCTGCTCCCCTACCGTTGGAACGTGAATCTTCTGTCCATCGACGACCTTAGATGCCCGATTGAGCCCCGTAACGTCTGCCTCGGGCGCCAGCCCGCCGGCGGCATCAATCGCCTGAGCCACCCGCGCGCCGTCCTTGAGACGATATACGCCGGGCGACACAACGGCGCCATCAACGTCGACATAAACCTCTGCCGCGGCAGACGCCTTAAGCGAAGAGCCTTCGGAAGTCTTTCCGCTCGAGGCATCGCCGGATCCCGGCTCCGCCAACGAGCCTGAACCGTCAGTGCGCTCAAACGACACGCCGCCGGCACCGCCGCCAAGGTTCGCCATCGCCAAGCCGCTCGCCATCGCAATGACGACCAGTATCGCCATCACCGCTGCCTTATGACCGAGCAGCTTGTCCGCCAAGCGGTCCATCCGTTTGACCCGTTCGTGTTGTTCGCGCTGCGCCATAGCAAAACCTCCCAACACCATCGTGTCAGGAAAAAAGCCCTGCAACTGCCACGCTCCAAAACCGGTTTTAGCGGTCAAACCAAAAACCGACCAAAACCTTGCACAAATCTGTCCATTTATTCAGGCACACGTCAGCAAATGAACACTTAGCCGCAAAATGCCCAGATAGCAAAAGACCGACGATGCAGGCGCACCGTCGGTCTATGCACAAATTTACTCGTGATCTTGGTAAATCTCACGCGGAGCAAGCTCCGAATGTTTGCGTTTTAAGGTCTTAGGGGCCTTATACGTGTTGCTCTCGAAGTCGATGTACTCGGTCTGCTTGAGCAGGCGCTCGATCATCTCCTCGTGATCAAACAGATCCCAGGCCTCATGCACGGCATCGAGTTTAGCGTGCGTCTCGGGACGGCGCGGCATAAACAGCGTGCAGCAGTCAGGAGCGGCCTCAGTCGAGATATCGAACGTACCGATCTCCTCGGCGCGTGCGATGATCTCCTGCTTGTCCGAACCGATGAGCGGACGGAACACGGGGATCTTCACGGCCTCGTTGACGGCCATGATGTTCTCAAGCGTTTGGGAGGCAACCTGCCCAAGTGATTCGCCCGTAACAATGGCCTTGGCACCCTCGATGTGTGCAATGCGCTCGGCAACCGAATACATAATGCGGCGATACATGATCACGCGCAGGTTGCTGGGACAGGTGACCGAAATCTCACGCTGGCAGTCGCCAAACGGCACCACGTACAGGCGGCCGATCTGAACACCCGGCTCAAGCGCATGGATAATGTCCTGCACCAAATACTCGCTCGTATCGGGCGTCTGCGGACGACCGGAGAAATGTACCGGCACGCACACCGCGCCGCGACGCGCGAGCATCCAGGTCGCCACCGGAGAATCGATACCCGATGAGAGCAGCGTCACGACCTTGCCGGCAGAACCCACCGGCAGACCGCCCACGCCGCGCTCGGAGCGCGCGTACACATAAACGCTACCCTGGACCACCAACACATGCACCATAGCGTCAGGATCGTGCATCTGGACCTTTTTATCAGGAAACGCCTCGCACAGCACCTCGCCCACCTGACGATTGATGTCAATCGAGGTGAGCTCATAGTCGGTATTGGAGCGCTTGGCGTGCACCTTAAACGAATCGAAGGAACCAAACTCGCGCAGCGCCTTGACGGCGGCGGCACAGTACTCCTGAGGGTCGCGATTGGTGTGATACGCCAAAGACACGCGAGCTACGCCGGGAACGGTGCGAATGACACGCGCTGCCTCGTCGGCCTGATGCTCGTTAAAGGTCACGAGGATATAACCGGAAATTCGAGACACGGCATTCACGGAAAAGGCGGCCAAGGCCGCCTTGATGTTATCCATGAGGATATGCTCAAAATGTGCGCGGTTCTTGCCCTTCAGTCCAACCTCGTGATAGTGGACCAGACAGACGCGAGCTGCCATTTAGGCTTCAGCAACCTTGTGGCCGAGCGCCTTCTCGTAACGGGCCTCGTCGTAAGAGATGTCGCCATCGACAATCTCGTCCATAGCCATCGAGATGGTATCGGCACCGGAAAGCCCGATGGTGATGTCATCGACATCCTGGACGGCAAGCACGCGGTTGTGCTGGCCACGCAGCATGCTATTGATGTCGCAGGCGCGCTTGGAGGCAAGCGAAGCGAGCAGGAAGCGGTTGTGATCGGTCTTCTCCAGAAGATCGTCAATGCAAGGCTTTACAACGGACACGGACCTCAGATCCTTTCATGCATATCGAGAACGCGAACGAGCTCATCGGTCGCGCGGTCGAGATCGTCATTCACCACGACGTCGTCGTAGCGGTCAGCAAGGGCAAGCTCATGGGCGGCGTTTGCCATACGCAGCTCGATTGTCTCGGGCGTCTCGGTACCGCGACCGACCAGACGCTCGCGGAGCACCTCAAGCGAAGGCGGCTTGATAAAGATCAGCACGGCCTCGGGGAAACGCTCCTTAACCTGCAGGGCACCCTGGACATCGATCTCCAAAATCAGAGAGGCGCCCGAGGCGAGCTTGGACTGGACCTCGCTCACCAACGTGCCGTAGCAGTTACCGTGGACCTCGGCCCACTCAACAAACTCACCGTTTGCCACGCGGCGGTCGAACTCCTCGCGCGTCAGAAAAAAGTAGTTGACGCCGTCGACCTCACCTTTGCGTGGTGCTCGCGTGGTAGCCGAAACCGTCAGGCCCAGGTTCGAGCGGCGCTCGCGCACACGAGCGACGAGCGTGCCCTTGCCTGCGCCTGACGGTCCAGAAATCACAAAGAGCTTGGAATCCTGAGCGCTCACTTATTTGGACAGCTGCTCGAGGAGCTGCTCGCGTTGACGGACGCCGAGGCCCTGGACGCGACGGGTAGCGGAGATACCGAGCTCCTCCATGATCTTGGCGGCCTTGGCCTTGCCATAACCAGGGAGAGACTCGATGAGGGTGGAAACCTTCATGCGGGAAGCGATGGGGTCATCGGAGTTGAGCACGGACTCGAGGGACTTCTCGCCCTTCTTGATCTGCTCGCGAAGCTCAGCGCGGGCGTGACGTGCGGCAGCAGCCTTCTCAAGAGCCTGCTTGCGCTGCTCATCGGTAAGCTGAGGGAGTGCCATTCGTACCTCCAAAAAGTTGGGTTATATCTGATTCAATAATTGGCATTTTAGCACGTAGAACGTACAAAATGCCCAATCGCGGCTCCATAGGTTAGACGATACCCGCAAAAAGTGCAATATACTGCGCCCAAAGTTAAGCCCCTGACCTGCGATTCCACACAAAGGATGGGAAAGTTTACGCAGGCACAGGGGCTATTTTGTGCTAATGAGACCCAAAAGTGGTGACTTAGGGGAATCTTTTAGGCGACGTTTTCGACCAGCTCGGCGACGATGGCGTCAAAGGCGGCAACCGGATCGTCGGCGCCGGTGATGGGACGGCCCACCACAATGTGGCTTGCGCCACGCTCGATAGCCTGGGAAGGCGTCGCCACGCGGGACTGGTCGCCTAAGGCGGCACCCACCGGACGCACACCCGGAGTCACGATCAGGGCATCGGGACCCAGCAGCTCACGCATGTCGTGAGCCTCCATCGGCGAGCACACGATACCGTCGATGCCGTTGGCCTGAGCGAGCTTTGCCAGGCGGGCGGCCTCCTCGGCCACGGGCGACTCGACGCCGATCTCGCTCAAGGCATCCTGGTTCATGCTCGTGAGCACGGTGATGGCGACGAGCTTGGCGCGGTCCTCGCGCGCCTCCTCGGCGCCCTCGCGGCAGGCAGCGAGCATGGCGCCCGAACCCAAGCCGTGGACCGAAAGCAGATCGGCACCGGCAAGCGAGGCCGAGCGGGCGGCACCGCGAACCTGATGCGGAATATCATGGAACTTGAGGTCAAGGAAGACCCTAAAGCCCAAATCCTTGAACGTCTTGACGATCTCAGGACCCTCGGCGTAATAGAGCGTCATGCCAACCTTGAGCCAGGCGGCATGGCCCGAAAGCTCGTGGGCAAGCTCGAGCGCACGCTCACGGTCGCAGTCGAGGGCGACGATAACACGGTCGCGGGCATCGGTCTCTAGCATTCGAACGCACCTACCAGTTCGTTGATGTCCTTCACGCCCTGAGACTCGGCCCAGGCCTCGAGCTCGTGCGCGATCTTGAGCGAAGCGCACGGATCGACGAAGTTGGCCATGCCGACCGACACGCAGGTGGCGCCGGCCAGGATAAACTCGGCCGCATCTTCGCCGGTCATGACACCGCCGACACCGTTGATGGGGATATCGACGGCCTGAGCAACCTCCCAGACCATGCGCACGGCGATGTGGTGGCACAGCGGGCCCGAAAGGCCGCCCTTGGGCTTGGCCACGCGGGACTTGCGGGTATGGACGTCGATGGCCATGCCCTGGATGGAGTTGATGACTGAAAGACCGTCGGCACCGGCAGCCTCGAGGGCCTTGGCAATCTCGGCAACGTTGACCGGAGCCATCTTTACGAACAGCGGCTTATCGGTCACCTTGCGGCAGGCAGCCATAACGGAAGAGGCGCCCTCGGGCGTGGAGCCCATGGCGGCACCGCCGGCGGCGATATTAGGGCAGCTCACGTTGATCTCGTAGCCGGCAGCCCAGGGGCACAGCTCGACATACATCTCGAGTGCGCGGACAAACTCCTCGACGGAGTGGCCGGCAACCTGACAGATGACCTGGCAGCCGTCCTTGGACAGCTGTTCGAGCCACGGACCGGACTCACGGGCAAAGGCGGCCACGCCGGGGTTCTGAAGGCCCACGGAGTTGATCATACCGCCGGGAATCTCGGCCATGCGGGGCGCGGGGTTGCCGGGCCAGGGCTCGGCAGCGCAACCCTTGGTGGTGATGGCGCCCAGCTGCGAAACATCAAAGAAGTTCTGGAACTGCCAACCGTAGCCAAAGGTACCGGCTGCGGTGTTGATGGGGTTCTGCATCTTGACGCCGCCGAAATCGACGGCCATGTTCACGGTACCCACTAGAAGACCACCACCTTGGAAGCATCGAACACGGGGCCGCACATGCAGGCGCCCTTCATACCTGTCTCTTATACACATCTGACGCTGCCGACGACTTAATAGGTGTA
>UQOJ01000032.1 GCA_900542635.1 uncultured Collinsella sp. | reverse complement strand
CGAGATTCGCCTTAGTCTCGTGGGCTCGGAGATGTGTATAAGAGACAGTTTCATCGAATGTTGTGATGGTTTTTACTGCTTTGCGGCACGATCAAAATGCCGGCGTCCAAACAACAGCAACGCCGCGGGAACTGCCGTCACGACCATGCCCGCACCAACAAGCGTCTGCTGCACGCCAAACGTCGCCGCCAGCCACGGGGCAATCGCCAGCGGGGCCACGCCGGCGAACATATTGCCAAAACCCATGACCGAGTTGATGCGACCGAGCTGCTCGAGCGGAGCCGCCGTTTGCACGATAGTGTTGTGGAGCGGGTTAACGACGCCCCAGGCCACGCCCAGGGCAATCTGGCCGACAAGGGCTACGCCCACGTACGACGTTCCCACGTAGAGCAGGCTTCCCAGACCCACGGACATAAGCGCCACGAGCAGCGTTTTAAGGTTGACCAGGTGCGGCGGCAAACGGAGCGCAACGACGGCGCCCAGCACCGCGCCCACGCCCGAGGCCGACGAGAGCCAGCCCATCCACTCAACGCCAACGCGTAGGACATCGCGATAGAAAAACGACTCGAGCGGATCGAAGGCTCCGTAGCCAAAGTTCGAAAGGAAAATAATGCAGAAAAGTAGCGCGAGGACGCTGTTGGTGAAGACTGTCTTGATGCTGGTCGCGAAGGTTGCGCGGGCGGACGTGCTGGAGTTGGAGCTTTGTCCCGCACGCTCCCCTTCCTCTGCCGAATCGGCATCCGCATGCCCGGCGACATGGCTGGTCTGCGGCTTAAAGCCCCAACCGGCAACGAGCGCCAGCACGGTAAAGAGCATCATGAGCACGAACACCGCGCGCGACGACGCAGCCGCCGCGACAAAGCCGCCCAGCGTGGGGCCAACGATGATACTCACGTTTGAAAACATGGCGATGGCGGAGTTGACGTCTTTGAGCTCGACGGGGTCGTCGGTGAGATACGCCGGATAGGATGTGGCGATGGGCTGGGCGAACCCCATCACAAAGCCCAGGAGTACCGCGCCGGCAAGGACTGTTCCGGTCGCGCTGCCAAAGGCAATGATCGCCGCGCCGGTTGCCAGCGTGCCCACGATGCTCAGCAAGAAATGACGGCGCGGGCCCCAGGCGTCGAGCGCCGCGCCGCCCGCAAAGGATCCCAGGATCACGAAAACATTCATAAAAAGGACGGCCAGCGATGTCGCCACGACCGAGGCATCGTCTGCATAGGTGAGCGTTCCGATGACGCCGATAAAGTAGCTGGTCTGAAAACCGGTGTAGATAAGAAAGCGCATCGCCACCAGGCGCCTGGCCTGCACGGACAGCGATGGTTGAGGCTTTGAGAAAAGAGAGGCGAGCATGGAGACTCCTTGTTTCATACGAATGCGGACGGCAGGCATTCGCCACCGTCTGTCAAATCAATCTATCCGCATGAAACATTAAGGACGCATCAAGCCCCTTCTCTCCGTTTTTCGCCCGTCATGAACTACTTGGTAGATTGTAAGGCATGTCCCACACATCTACCAAAGCAAAAACCACCACAAAGGAGCCTGGCCCCTTTGTGATGGAAGTGACGTTTGCCCAGATAAAACCTGCCGAAATAAACCTGTCCCTTTTTGGCAGGTTTTAGGCCAGATGATCTTGGATAAGATCGCAGATGGCTCGGGCGTCGTTGATGTTGATGGCTCGGGTCGCAAAGCCGGCGTCGAAGGCCTGACGCGCCAGGGCCTCGTTGCAGGCAAGGGCCAGCGTGTGACCGTCGACCAGGTCGAGCGAGCTCTTGCCGCGCAGACGGTCGACACCGGAGCGTGCGACCACGATGTTGTCGAAGCCCTCGGTCTTGTAGCCCTCGATGATCACCACGTCGACATCGTTGTAACGCGACAGCAGCTCGCGCGCGGGCATCTCGTCCTCCTCGCGTGTGTCGGCGTACTCCGCCCAGCGCGTGGCGCAGATGAGTCCCACGTGCTTGGATCCGGCTTGGTGATGGCGCCAGGTGTCCTTAGCGGGCACATCGATATCAAAGCCGTGATGCCCATGATGCTTGAGCGAACCCACGCGCAGGCCGCGGCGGGTGAGCTCGGCGATAACCTTCTCAACGAGCGTGGTCTTGCCCGAGTTTTGGTAGCCGATAAACGCAATCGCGGGGACGGCCGGGGCCGGAACTGCAGGCGCGACGGCGGCAGGTGCGCTTGCGGGTGCGTCGCCCGCGGCTCCCACGGACTCAACGGCAGCGGCCTGACGCTCAGCACGATCCCACACGCCCGAGCGGCCGCCCTCCTTGTGTAGCAGGCGCACGTCGACGATCTCCATGCCGCGATCGACCGCCTTGCACATGTCGTAGATGGTCAGGCACGCGGCACTCGCGCCGGTCAGGGCCTCCATCTCGATACCCGTCTTGCCCGTCACGCCCGCCGTAACCAGCACGTGAAAGCCAACCTGCCCGTCCGCGCGCGCCGGCGCCCAGCCCTCGGGCACGTCCTCGGCCGGCGTCCCCGCCGCAGCGATGGGCGCAATGTCGCACTTGCTCTTGGTAATGAGCAACGGATGGCACATGGGAATGATATCGCTCGTGCGCTTGATGGCCATGATGCCCGCCACGCGCGCGCAGGCAAGCACGTCGCCCTTTTTAGCGCGGTCCTGCAGCACCATGGCCTGCGTCTCGGGGTGCATGAGGACGGTGCCCTCGGCGATGGCGATGCGATGGGTCTCGGCCTTGTCGGACACGTCGACCATGCGTACCTCGCCCTTGGCGTCCACATGCGTCAGCTCGTCGCGACGGGCGTCACGGGCGGGCTCGGTGGCAACGCTGGCAGACGGCTGCGCGCCTGCAACGGCATCGCTGGCCGCAGCCGTGGCTTTGTGGGCAGACATCGCGGCCCTGCGAGCGGCCTTGGTGGCATCGGCGTACCTGCTCTTGGCCATATGATCATCCTCCGATTTGGGACATAAATCGTTGCGTGCCCTCAATTATCGCGTGTTCCTGCGGTTTGTGGGCCACGGCATCGCGCCAAATCGAAAGTACCTGCATATCATCACCACGGCGCAGCGCCTCACGCACCGAATACTCGGCATCGCTAAACAAGCACGGGCGCACGTTGCCATCGGCCGTCAGGCGCAGACGGTTGCAATTCGCACAAAAATGATTGGACATGGCGCTAATGAAGCCGACCGTTCCCGCCGCACCCGGAAAGTGCCAATAGCGCGCAGGGCCCGCGCCGGCAGGAGCGTCGTTGATGTCGAGCGGCTCGAGCTCGCCCAGGCCCGCCGCGGCGGCCCCGGCATTGATGCGCGCCCGCAGCTCGTCGCTCGGCACGGTGTCGCTCGTGTCCCACAGCTCGGGATTGAGCGCGGGCGCATGCGGGTCCACAGCGCAATGCGAGCTCGTGCGCTCGTCGCCGATGGGCATGTATTCGATAAAGCGCAGGTGGATGGGGCGGTCGACGGTCAGCCGTGCGAGGGCCGCCACATCCTGGTTGAGCCGGCGCACCACAACGCAGTTGACCTTAACAGGCTCAAAGCCCCAAGCCAGCGCCGCGTCGATGCCAGCCATGGTCTGCTCGAGTCGACCCAGGCGCGTGATCTTTCCAAAGAGCGTAGGGTCGAGTGTGTCGAGCGAAATGTTGACGCGGTTAAGCCCGGCATCTTTGAGCTGCGGTGCCAGCTTGGGCAGCAGGGCGCCGTTGGTGGTGAGCGAGATGTCCTCGATCTGCGGGATCGCGCGGATGTCGCGAATGAGCGGAATGATGCGGCGGCTGACCAGCGGCTCGCCACCCGTCAGGCGTACGCGGCGAATGCCCTCCCCCGCTACCAAGCGCACAAAGCGGGCGATTTCCTCGGCACTGAGCAGCTCGTCGTGTGCACGGGGCGACACACCATCGGCCGGCATGCAATAGATGCAGCGGAAATTGCACTTGTCGGTAACGGCAATGCGCAGGTAGTTGATATCGCGGCCAAAGCCGTCATGTTGCACGTGCCCGTCCACGCAGTCCTCCCCTCGCACAGGCCATTATTCTTCAGGGAATATAGTACCGCACGGAAAGAATGGGTCGACATGCGTACGACACGAAAGGCCTTTGCGAGTAAGACCGGCCTCCCAATCCCATCCTCAGCACAGACCATCACAACATTCGATGCTTTTCCCGTTTTTGGCGAAAAACGTCGAATGTTGTGATGGTTTGCCTGCCCACGGCACCCCGTAGAGGGACCAAAACGCCCCTAAAGGCCGCCGCCCCAGTGTCGAATCACGAATTCTCGCAGGTCATTCTGACGTTTCTGGAATGCTTCGCTTCGGTCGCACTTGAGACCCATAGCGAGCGCGATGGCGTTCATCGCCCGGTGCAATTGCAGCTGATGGGCAAACTGAGTCCCGGTGAGGACGATCATCCTAAAGCCCAGCGCGCTCAGCACGGTCATACGCTCCGCATCCGACGCGCTGCGCTGTTTATCAAGATGGTCCGAGCCGTTGTATTCAATCCCCGTTCCGCTCGCAGGCGCGTATACGTCGATCTCGAAATACCCGGCCTTTGCGAGATACTTGAACTCGTTGGGAACATCGACCCGATGGTTGAGCTCGATTTTGGCGTATCCCAGCCCTCCCTGGGAACATTTTGCTACGACCATGATTGCGGTGGCCGTCTCCATGGGCGACCGCGCGCCATCGCGCACGCGCTTGAGCACGGCGGCCGCGCGTATAGCCCCCTGGCGAGATCGGTTCTCATTGCAATAAGCAATCAAGTCGGCAACGGTATACCTCTGCCCCATCTCGATATAATCGCCTGTCGACAGATGATTCAAATGGTATCGGGCGCAGATTTCGTAGCCATATTCCAGCTGCTCGGGCTCGCTCATCCACGAACCCGCTTGGACAAAGCACATGGCCTCATCAACCACCAGAAGGCCCTCTGCCACCTCAATAAGATGGCCTGGAGGTACCGGCGCTCCAAACACGTGGCACCTAAATCCAGCCGGCGTCGAGCGCTCAAAATCAAAGTTGACGAGCGTGTCGATATGATCGAGCTCTTCTCGCGGAATACCAAGCGAGACCAGATAGTCGGCAACGATCCCAACTGCCGTTGAAGCCCTCAGCCCCTTGGCATCGAGTCCCAATTTGGGCAGGCTCGCGGTCGGCTCCGCCTCGTTGGCAAACGAGTCCTCATCGTATAGGCTGCTTGCTCGCGAGAGCGGCTCGGACGGGCGCGCCACGTTGTGGTACAGCCAGGCGGTCTTATGGGACAGGACGATCGGCAGGTCCATGAGCCCTCCAATGGAGTCGGATAACCAACCTTATTCCCCTGCCCACGGGTCCGCACACCTTCGTGCGCAAGAAAGCGTTTCCACCCGATCGAGTGGCAGAAAAACCATCACAACATCCGATGCTTTTCCCGATTTTGGCAAAAAACGTCGAATGTTGTGATGGTTTGAGGCGAGGTGAGGGGCGCTAAGCCTACACGGCACGTGTCCGTATTCAAATGGAAATGAATACAGGCTCACTTTTTTTCGCCCCACTGTCGACACAAACCTTGACTCTACAATCGTTGTAGGGTTTTCACTACACTGGTAGCCAAACGAACCAATCCAGAAAGTACCCCACCTATGGAACACGACCTCACACGCGGCAATGTCCTTAAGACCATCGCGGTCTTTGCCCTGCCTTATATGCTCTCGTACTTTTTGCAGATGCTCTACGGCATGGCCGACCTGTACATGATGGGGCAGTTTAGCGGCGCCGCCGGCATCACCGCCGTGGCAAATGGCGCGCAGACGCTCTATATGATCACCGTGGCGCTCGTGGGCCTGGCCATGGGAACCACGGTGGTCGTCGGCCACGCCGTGGGCTCACGCCGCTTCGACCGCGCCGAGACCGCCATCGGCAACACCATCACGCTCTTTATGGGCGTCTCGCTGGTGCTGGCCGCCATCCTGCTTGCACTGTGCCCGCAAATTGTGGCGCTCATTGGCACGCCGGCCGAGGCGGTCGAAGGCACCGCCGCCTACCTGCGCATCTGCTTTGTCGGCATTCCCTTTATCGCCGCGTACAACATTCTTTCGGCCATCTTTCGCGGGCTGGGCGATTCGCGCTCGCCCATGTACGTGATCGGCGTGGCATGCATCATCAACATCGCACTCGACTTTCTATTTATCGGCCACATGGGGCTCGGCCCCGTGGGCGCGGCACTCGGCACGGTGACCGCCCAGACGGCCAGTGTTGCCCTCGCGCTCGTGTGGCTCAAGAGCCGCCGCACGAACATCCACGTAAAGCGCAGCGACCTGCGCCCCCAGCCCGAGGTGCTCGGCAGCATTCTTAAAATCGGCGTGCCCGTGGCCGTGCAGGACGGCTGCATCCAGGTGGCGTTTATGTTTATCACCGTTATCGCCAACCACCGAGGGCTCGTCGACGCCGCCGCCGTGGGCCTGGTCGAGAAGATGATCAGCTTTTTATTCATTGTGCCGAGTTCCATGGGCGCCACCGTCAGCGCACTCACGGCGCAAAACGCCGGCGCGGGCAAGGGCGATCGCGCGCGTCAGGTGCTCAAGGACGCTATGACGATCTCGGTGGTGTACGGCTGCCTGATCACGGTGCTGATGTGGCTGGTGGCACCGGCGTTTATCGGCTTTTTTGCCAAGGACCCTGCAGTAGTCGCGGCCGGTACCGGCTATATGCGCAGTTATATTTTCGACGCGATTTTTGCCGGCATCCACATTTGCTTTAGCGGCTTTTTCGCTGCATACGGCAAGAGCTACATCGGCTTTGCGCACAACGTGCTGGCCGTGGCGCTCATTCGCGTGCCGGGCGCGTGGCTGCTGTCGAACGCCTATTCCAACACGCTGTTTCCCATGGGCATCGCTTCGCCGTGCGGATCGATTTTGTCGGCAGTCATCTGTGTTGTCGCGTTTACCGTGCTCAACCGGCGCGGGGCTTTTGACAAGTTAGTGGCGTAGCGGGGCGACGCAAGCTTGGCGCCCCTCCCCTGCTTTTTACCGAAAGGAACGGTCCTGTGACCGACATGCCAAGTGAACATACTGAGGGCCTGCTCCGCATTGGAGAGGTGGCACGCCTGTTTAACCTGAGTGTGGGTACGCTACGTCATTACGAGCAGATGGGCTTGCTGGACCCGGCGCGCATCGATCCGGCGAGTGGGTACCGCTACTACGGATCGCGGCAGCTCTCCACCCTCAACACCATCAGCCACCTGCGTGTTCTTGACTTGCCGTTGGCGCAGATCCGCGAGTTTGTGACCACGCGCGACGTGGACCTTATGCAGCGGCAGCTGGCTCAGCAACAGGAGCTCATCGAGCGCAAGCGCCGCGAGCTGGAGCGCGTGTCGCGCAAGATCGATAACCGGCTTGCGCTGCTCCACGATGCCTTGAACACCGAGCTCGACACCATTTGCACAATCGATGCGCCCGAGCTTCGCTGCGCCGTATTGCGCGAACGCGTCAACCCTACCGACGCCTATGCGCTGGAGTGGCAGATTCGTCAACTGCAGAAGGGCCAGCACGAGACCTTTGTCTTTCTGGGCAACTTGGGCGTTGGGATTAGCGCCGAGCGCCTGGCCGCCGGCGACTTTGATGGCTACGACGAGGTCTTTCTACTGCTCGATGACACCGATGAATACGTGGGCGACGTCGAGGTGCGGCCCGCCGCGCGCTGCCTGACCACAAGCTTCCGTGGCACGCACGGGCAAGCAGGCCCGCGCTATGAGCAGCTACTCGGCTATATGCACAAACACAACCTGACACCCGCCGGGCCCTCACGCGAGATTGCCCTCATCGACGACATCATTAGCGACGATCCCACAACCTACGTGACGCAGATTACGGTGCCCGTTACCCCAGCAAAGTAAGAACCGCCCGGAAGGCATCGTGCTTCCGGGCGGTTCTTCAATTTGACTATTGATGCCTTAAGCCTGGGGCACCTCACCAGTCGCAAGGATCTGCTCGAGCGCATCCTCGTCCAGCACGGGTACACCCAGCTGCTCGGCCTTGGTAAGCTTGGAACCCGCTTTGGGACCGGCAACCAGATAGCTCGTCTTCTTCGACACGCTGCCCGAAACCTTGGCGCCGAGCACCTTGAGCGCCGCGCCTGCCTCGTCGCGCGTGCGGTTGACGAGCGTGCCGGTGAGCACGAAGGTCAGACCTGCGAGCGGCTGTGCGTCGGCGAGCTCGCCCGCCACGCCAGCGTCGGCCGCAGCTTGCGCATGCGCGGCGCCCAAGTCAACCTCGAGCGAAAGGCCCGCTTGGCGCAGACGTTCCAGAACGGCAAGGTTCTCGGGCACGGCCAGGAACTGCTTGACGCTCGCCGCAATCTTGGGGCCGATGCCCTCGCACTCGGCGATGTCCTCTTCGCTCGCCAAGATGAGCTTGTCAATCGACAGGAATCGCTCGGCGATGACCTCGCCCACGCTCTTGCCCACATGGCGGATACCCAGGGCAAACAGCACGCGACCGAGCGGCTGGCTCTTGGACTTGTTGAGCTCGGCGATGATTTTCTCGGCCGTCTTGAGGCCCACCGGAATGGGGTCGCCCTTCTTGACGCCCTTTTTGCTATTGGTGCTCGCATACACGCGGCCCGTGTCCAGCCCTGCGATGTCATCGACCGTGAGCTGGTAGAAGTCTGCGACATCGTGGATCAGGCCGGCGGCGATCATCTTGTCGACGATCTCGTCGCCCAGGCCGTCAACGTCCATGCAGCCGCGGCTCACCCAGTGGAGCAGGCGCTCCTTGAGCTGCGCGGGGCAGTCGATGGAGACGCAGCGGTAGGCCACCTCGCCGTCCTCGTGGACCACGGGGCTACCGCACACGGGGCAGACCTCGGGCATGCGCCAGTCGACCGAATCGGCCGGGCGCTTGTCGAGCACCGGGCCCACGACCTCCGGGATTACGTCGCCTGCCTTGTGCACGATGATAGTGTCACCCTCGCGCACGTTTTTGCGGCGAATCTCGTCGATGTTGTGCAGCGTGGCACGCGCGATGGTGGAGCCGGCAACCGTCACCGGATCGAACTCGGCGACCGGCGTGAGCACACCGGTGCGGCCCACCTGGATGCGAATCTCGCGCAGGACGGTCTGCTTTTCCTCGGGCGGGAACTTAAAGGCGATGGCCCAGCGCGGCGCGCGGGCGGTAAAGCCCAGGTCGAGCTGCTGCTGGAAGCTGTCGACCTTTACAACCACGCCGTCGATGTCGTAGTCCAAGTCACCGCGGTGCTCAAGCGCCTGGGCACAGAACTCGTGGACCTCGACGGGCGTGGCACAGCGTGCCACGTTGGGGTTGACGCTAAAACCGGCGCTACGCAGCCAATCGAGGAACTCGCGCTGGCTGTGGACGTGCAGCGGATCGGTATCGGCGATGGCATAGATAAAGGTAGCCAGGTCGCGGCGCGCCGTGACCTTGGGGTCCTTCTGACGCAGGCTGCCGGCGGCGGCGTTGCGCGGGTTGGCGAAGGGGTCGCGGCCCTCGGCATCGGCCTCTTCATTTAGACGAACAAAGCTGCCCTTAGGCATGTAGACCTCGCCGCGCACCTCGATGGTGCGCTCGCGGTCGGCGCCCATGTGGACAAGCGCCGGCTCGGACAGGTGCATGGGCACGTCCTTGATGGTGCGCACGTTGAGCGACACGTCCTCGCCCGTGGTGCCATCGCCGCGTGTGGCTGCGCGTACGAAGGTGCCGTTTTGGTAGGTAAGGGCCACGCCCAAGCCGTCAATCTTGAGCTCGCAGGTATAGGTGACGCTACCAGCGCCGAGCGCATCCTCAGTGCGCTGGAGCCACGCGTCGAGTTCGTCCAGATCCATGGCATCGTCCATGGAATACATGCGCGCCATGTGCGTGACCGGCGTAAACTGCTCGCTCACGTAGCCGCCCACGCGCTGGGTATAGCTGTCGGGCGTCACCAGGTCGGGATAGGCCGCCTCGATTTCCTGCAGCTCAACGAGCATTTTGTCGAATGCGGCGTCCGTGATCTCGGGTGCGTCGAGCATGTAGTAGCGATAGGCGTGGTAGTCGAGCTCGTGGCGCAGCTCGGCCGCACGCGCTGCCGCCCGGGCACGGGCATCGGCGGGTGCGGCGGTGTCCGCGCTCGCGGGCGTTTCGGTATCGATGTCCACGCCGTCACCAAACAGGCTCGATTGCTCCATAGCGGCACTCCTTCGCTCGATTTCAAACGGATACAAGAGTACCACCGGTCGCGATGGAGCCAAATCGCCCTTTCCAACCGCACCGAATCGGCAGCCGCTAGACCGGGGTTGATCGCGCGATCAAACCATGCCCTTGCCATTTCTACATGATCCGTTTTCCTCCGTCCCCAACGGATCAATAAGAAAAGAGGGGCCGTCCCGCGCTGGCGGAACAGCCCCTCTAGCTTCGATATGTGCGATACGGCTCGTTAGAAACCCTGACCGTAGCCTTGACCCTGGCCCTGGCCCTGCTGGCCCAGCAGTTCCTCCAGGTACTGGCGCAGCTGCTCGTCGGTAATACCGCCGTTGCCGGTGTCGGTCGAGCTGTCGTCCTGCTGCTGGTTCTGCAGCTCCTCATCGGAGCCCAGCTCGACAGTGACCTTCTTCTCTTCCTTGCCGCGCATGAGTGTGATCTCGACCTTCTCGCCCACCTCGTGGCTGCGCAGTGCGATGATCAGGCCATCGGCGCTCGTGATCTCGTCGTCACCCAGCTTGGTGATGACGTCGCCCTCCTGAATGCCAGCCTTGGCGGCAGGGCCGTCCTCAACGACGCTCGCCACATACGCGCCGCTATCGGTGCTCAGCTTGTTGGTGCGGGCGTTGAGCGCATTGACGCTCGAAAGCGTAGCGCCCATGTACGGATGCACCGGCGTCTTGCCGTCGATGATCTGGTCGGCAATGTTCTTGGCGTAGTTAACGGGAATGGCAAAGCCCACGCCCGAGCTGGAGCCCGAGTAGCTCTCGATGAGCGAGTTGATACCCACAAGCTCGCCATTGTCGTTGACGAGCGCGCCGCCAGAGTTGCCCGGGTTGATGGCGGCATCGGTCTGGATCATGTTGGCATAGATGGTGTTACCGCTGGTAGAGCTCATAGCCGTGGAGCGATACAACGCCGACACAATGCCCGTGGAGACAGACTGCTCGTTGCCGAAGGGCGAGCCAATCGCCATGACCCACTCGCCCACGTTGAGCTTGGAGGAGTCACCAATCTCGATCGGCGTGAGCTTGGAGGCGTCGGCGTCCTTGAGCTTGATGACGGCGAGGTCGCTCGAGGCATCGTTGCCCACGAACTCGGCCTCATAGGTGGTGCCGTCGTCCATGGTCACCACGTACTGGTCATAACCATCGACCACGTGGTTGTTGGTGAGGATGTGACCCTCGGTATCGAGCACCACGCCCGAGCCGACGCTGCCCGAGCTGTCCGACTCATCAGCAGACTGCGAAAGCGAGCCATTCTGGCTGCCGCTCGAAGTGGCGGTGATGGAAACGACGGAGGGCAGGGCCTTGGCAGAAACGGCCTCGGCCAACGTGGTGTCCTCGGAGTCGATCGTGATCTTTTGCGTCGACGAACCCGAAGCGCCCGCCGTCACGGCATTCTTGCCGCCGCCGATATCGAGCGTGCCGCTCATAATGAGCGCAATGACCAGCAGGGCGCCGCAGGCACAGCCGGCGAGTGCCGTAATAAAAATCGGCAGCTTTTTGGTCTTGGTCTTGACCACCGTGTGCTTGTTTACAACCTGCTGGCTGCCCAGCGGCTTTCCGGTCTGCGTGTCGTAGGCCTGCACGTAGGGAATGTTGCCGTCGGCAGGCGTCGACTCCACCTGCACGCGCGGCTGTTGCTGGGTCTCGCCGGCGTTGCCCGCATCCTGGGGACGCTGGGAATCGTACTCGCTCATGGCTGCGATCCTTTCGTCAAATAACCAAAGGCCCGCCAAACATGTGGCGGGCCATCATTGTTCACGTTGAGTTGTACCCCAATATGCGGGCGCAAGTGTATGAGAACGCAATCTTTTAGGAAGGCTTAAGTTCTGCTGCAGGCCCAAAAGGACCCGGCCTGCGTCAAAACCACCACAAAGGTGCCTGTCCCCTTTGTGGTGGAAATCTAGTCCTTAAACAGATAACCCACGCCACGGACGGTGGTGATGTGCGCCGCGATCTGCGGGCCCACCTTGGAGCGGATGCGTCGGATGTGCACGTCGACGGTGCGCGTGCCTCCGCAGTACTCAAAGCCCCACACGCGGTGCAGCAGTACCTCGCGGCTGTAGGCGCGGTTGGGGTGCGTCGCCAAAAAGCTCAGCAGCGAGTACTCCATCAGCGTCAGGTCGATGGGCTCGTTATCGAGCGTCACCTGGTAGGTGGCCAGGTTGATCTCGAGGTTATCGATGTTGAGCACATCGTCGGCGGCGACGGTCTCCTCCTCGCCCATCAGACGCTGCGCGCGAGCCTTGAGCTCGTTGGGCGTCGCCGTGGGGCATACAAAGTCGGCATGCGCGTGGTTCGGCAGACGCAGGGTGCCGAGCGTCTCGTCGTCAACGATCACCAGCATGGGAACGCCGCCGCGGTCGTCGAGCCATTTGGCAATCTGATCGATGCGGTCGCTGCGAATGCCATCGGAATCGAGGATCAGCAGGTCAAAGTCGTGCGCCGCAGTCGGCGAATCGGGGGTTGCCAGGCTCACCTCGACACCCAGGGTGGTCGTCAAGCTGCGGGCAAACTCGTGGAAGCGCGTCGTGCGCGCCATGAACAGGGCACTCTTTTCGGACATATCGGCCTCCAAAGAAATGAGCTCAATCGTACTGGAACAAGTCAGCGCGATTAGGAGTTCGCCAGGTAGTGCTTGATCTCCCACTCGGTGATCGTAGACTCAAACTTATGCCACTCGTCGCGCTTCTTTTTGAGGAAGAAGCTGTGGATGTGCTCGCCGAGGGCATCCTTCATAAACTGCGAGTCCTCAAACACGTCGAGCGCCTCTTTGAGCGAGCGCGGCAGCGGCGCGTAGCCGGCCTCGACCATCTGACGGTCGGTAAGCTTGAGCGTCTCGGCCGTTGCCTCGGGCGGGAGCTCCAGCTTGCGCTCGATGCCGTCCAGACCAGCCGCCAGCGTGACGGCGTTGACCAGGTACGGATTGGCCATGGGGTCGGGGCTGCGAAGCTCGATGCGCGTGGACAGCTGCTTGCCGGGCTTGTAGACCGGGATGCGGACCATGCTCGCGCGGTTGCGCAGACCCCACGTGGCGTACTGCGGCACGGAGTCGCCGCCCGTGGTGATGCGCTTGTACGAGTTTACCGTGGGGTTGGTGATGGCGCTAATCTCGCGCGCGTGCGCCAGGATGCCGGCCATATAGTGCTTGGCGATATCGGAGAGATGGTACTTCTCGTCGTCCTCGCCCCAAAAGACATTGTTGCCGTCGTGGTCGAACAGCGACTGATGCAAAAACATGGCGCTGCCGTCCTCACCCGCCAACGGCTTGGGCATAAAGGAGGCGTGGCAACCGCTCTCGTAGGCCTGCTGCTTAATGATGAGCTTGGCCGTGGTGATGGCGTCGGACATGCTCAGGGCCTCGGCGTGGCGCAGGCTCATGCCGTGCTGCGAGCGACCGGCGGCGTGGAAGGTGTACTCCACGGGCACGGACATCTTCTCGAGCGTGAGGACCGTGTTGCGACGCAGGTCGCGAGCGGCATCGCTCACCGAAAGATCGAAGTAGCCCACATTGTCGAGCGGCTCAGGGGTATGCTCGTCGGGGAAGTAGTAATACTCCAGCTCGGCGCCCACGTTGAGCAGGTAGCCAGCCTTCTCGGCCTTGCGGAACATGCGGCGCAGGGCATCGCGCGGGTCGCCGGCGAAGGGCTTGCGATCGGGAGTGCACACGTCGCAGAACACGCGGGCGACGCCGTTGTGGCTCGGGCGCCACGGCAAAATCTGGAAGGTCGAAGCATCGGGAAACGCCAGCATGTCGGCTTCCTCGGGCGTGGCAAAGCCCTCGATGGCGGAGCCGTCAAAGCCAATACCCTCCTCAAAAGCGACCTCGAGGTCCTCAGGGCTAATGGCAAAGTTCTTGAGGCGGCCGAGAATGTCGACAAACCACAGACGCACAAAGCGGATGTCGCGCTGCTCTACGGAGCGGAGTACGTAATCGATGTTCTGCTGGTTCATGTCGCTCCCCTTTCTTTCGGGCGGGTTTCGACTGGTCTATATCGCAGATACTATCGCAGAAAAATGTTTCCGCAGGGTTAAAGCGTATCAAGCGCTCAAAAAACGTGCGCGAACAGGCAGTTGCGAACGAATGGTTAGCGCGAGGTCGATGCGCGGTGTTCGATGTGGCCGGGGATCTCGATGCGTTTGGGGGCGAGCTTTGCGGCTTCGCCCACGGTGGTGGTAACAACGTCGATGCGCTCGGACAGACGCTCGACTACGCGCTCGGCAATGGTGAGGGTGTCTTGCGCTGCTGTGGTCACACCGCCAAAGAGCACGTGGTTCCAGGGGTAATCGTCAAATGTCGCGATCTTGAGCCCAGCCGGCAACGAGGGTCCCAGCTGCGCTAATGCCTCGGTCAGACGAAGGAAGACCAGGCCGTTGACGGCAATGAGGCCGAGCTTTTTGCCGGCATAGTCACGCATGGTCTCGTCCAAGCGACCAACGCCCGTGGCACCGCCATCGGCCAAGGTGACAACCTCGCCGGCAAGGCCGCGTCGCGACAGCTCGTCGGTAAAGGCCTCGGCGCGCTCGCGACGCACGGGGCTATCGTCGCTTGCCTCGGTGAGCAGGCACAGACGCTCGCTGCCCGCAGCGGCCAAGGCGTCTACCAAGCCGGCGACTAGCTCACGGTTGTTAGATGTCACCAGATCGACACCGCCGTCGGCAACATCGCGGTCGAGCAGCACAACGGGCAGACGTCCCGCTGCCGCGGCAATCGCCTCGTCATTACCTCCGCAGGTGTTGACGACCAAGCCGTCCACGCCGGCATCGATAAGCCTGGTGAGCGACTCTGCTTCCTTAGCGGGGTCGTTGCCGCTAATGGCCGTCATGAGCGAGCAGCCGCGCGCGGCGGCGCTGGCGGAAAGTCCTTCGAGCATGGCGCTCGAGAACGGGTTGGCGATGTCGGCCAGGATCACGCCGATGAGGTTGGTGCGCGAGCTGCGCAGATTGCGCGCAGCGGCACGCGGGCGATAGCCGGTGCGCTCGATAACCGCCGCGATGCGAGCACGGGTTTCCTCGGTCATTTGCCCGGGGCGGTTGTTGAGATAGCGCGAGACCGTGGCCGGGCTCACGCCCGCCTCGGCGGCAATGTCCTTGATTCTCATCTGCGCCATAGCGCACCCCGTTTCCCATTTGTCGGCAGTCTGAGCAATTTTAGGCATTTTTAAAAAATCTCGGTTGCAAAACGCTGTAGGTGAGCAGCGTCGTTTTTGCGTCTCGAGCAGATGCGGTGATGGGCTAGATAGACGAGTCTTTGGACAGCTCAAAATAGTCAGGATGCAAGGCGATAACCGGGCCCTGCTCCTCGGGCATCAGGTGCAAGTGCGTCTCTGCCAGATAGCTCGCCGTGTCGGTATCGCCCCTCTTAATGGCCTCGAGAATCCGGCGATGCTGCCGACGAATCGGCTCCCAATCCAGATCCTGCGACACCATACGCAACCAGTTGTATCGCTCAAAATGCGTATTGACGCTCTTCATCCAATCCCACAGCATGTGACGGCCGGCAATCGCAAAACACGTCTCATGAAACAAGTTGTCCAGGTCAAAGAAACGACGCGTTTCACGATGGTCGAGCGATTCGGAATCGGCAAGAATCTGCTCGAGCCGCTGCTTTTGCTCGGGCGTGGCGGCAGAGCAGCATTTAATGAGCACGCTTCTCTCGAGCTTCTCGCGCAAGAAACAGGCGTTCTCGGCGTGTTCCATGCTGATCTTAGAGACGTAGGTGCCGCTTTTGGGGCGCGTTTCCACCAGCTCCTGCTCGCGCAGGCGCACAAAGGACTCGCGAATGGGCGTGCGCCCGATCCCCGTCTCCTTTTCCAGACCAATCGCCGAAAGGCGCGTGCCAGGCCTGAGCTCGGCATAGATAATCTTGGAGCGCAGTGCGTTGTATGCCTGATCTTGCAGGCTCTGATAATGCTGGTGTTGTTCCATAAAGCCCTCGGATAAACCTTCGGTTAATCGAATACCACCATGCAATACTATCGCATCCCCCGCCCCCTCATAAGTTGCGGTGGAATAGTTCCTGCTCAAGGCCTTCAGCAGCAAAAACAGGAACTATTCCACCGCAACTTCCAACAGTCTTTTTGGGACGGGGCTTTTTGGCCACCCCGGGCCGCAGGTCGGCCCCTTGCCACAAAAGGGGCCCATCTACTACGTTAACACGGATAGCCTCGGCCATACCGAAAACCGTGAAAACAAAACCGCAGGTAGACAGCTTGTCGATTTTCGAAAAAGCCGACCATGGTTGACCCCTGCGGCTTAAACGTAGTAGATAGGCCCTTTTCGTGGCGCAGCACTGCTGCATCCCAAATTGGCACCCCGAGCCCTCGTGAGTTGCCAACAAGCTGTTCGCCCAGCGCTTTATCCGCGCGGCATTTGGAAAATAGCACCACCGCAAAACCCGCGAGTAGCGCTTACTTTGCTATATCTCACTATACTTTGCTATATCTTGCTATATCTTGAGCAAAGGTGGCTCACATGCAAACAAACCCTTTTAAGCCCACAGCAGGTAAAACACCTCCCACGATTATCAGCCGCGAAGATGTGCTCGAAGAATTCAATGAGGGCCTCGTCAACGGGCCTGGTGCCCCGGGGCGCCTAATGCGCATAGCCGGCGTCCGTGGAACGGGCAAGACGGTCCTCCTTGACGAGTGCTCACGTTTGGCGCAAAGCCGTGGCTGGACGGTCATAAAAGAGGTCGCAACCGAGGGACTTTGCCAGCGCATTCTCGAACAGCTGCAGCCCAAATTCCAGGCCAAGCACGCCAGATTTGAGCCCACCGTAGCTGGCATATCCATCGGCAGCATAGATATTGAACGAATCGGCCCATCGCTACGCGACGCCATGAGACAGACAATATCCAAGAATGGAAATGGCCTGCTCATCACTCTCGACGAGGTTCAAGACGCAGAGCTCGATGAGGTCCGAACGCTCTCCATTGCGATTCAGCAGGTTATCGGCGAAGACCTTGATATCGCCTTTGTTTTTGCGGGTCTGCCTTCGATGATTGAAAGCATCATCAACGGAAAGACACTTGCGTTTTTGCGCCGCGCCCTCCCCTTTGACCTGAAGGCTGTGGCAGTAACCGAAGTGTTGTACTCCCTCGAGGAAACCATTGAAGCGTCTGGCGTGGAGTTGCAGCCAGGTATTGCCGGCCAACTTGCCGAGGCAACGCAAGGCTATCCTTTCATGATCCAACTCGTTGGATACTACGCATGGCAGTTGGCGAGACGCGCGCATACAGCGATTATTGGAGAAGAAGAAGCCGAGCGCGGCATTGCAACGGCACGCGAACGCTTCTGCGCCATGGTGATTGAGCCCGCGCTGCAGCGCATTCCGCCCACGTGCATCGCTTATCTGCTGAGCATGGCGTCTTTGGGGCAGACGAGCTCGACCAGCATGGTTGCCGATGCCCTAAACAAAACGCCTCAACAGGTGAGTTCCGTCCGCAGCCGCCTGTTAAGAGAATCGATTATCGAGGCTCCCTCGTACGGCAAGGTCTCATTTGCCATCCCCTACATGCGCGACTACCTCTACGAGCACAAAGCCGAACTGGAAGTTGAACTGTAGAAACGGCAACTGCCCTGCAAGACGAAAACCGTTTTCGTACGGATTTAAAGCAGACGCAAACGGTTTTCGTCTTGATTTGCGTCCGAAATTAAGACGTAAATTGCGCTTTCGTACGCTTATTACCAGACGCAAATTGTTTTCGTCCGGCTATGCGTCCCCAATCTAGACGAAAAGAGCCCCGAGTTCATACGAGCTCGGGGCTCTTTTCGCCGCACATCTATGAGAGGAGAAATTCGATGCGCACGTGCGCTACTCCATGAAGCCGCCCTGGGATGGCGGCAACCTCGTCGTTCCCCGCCTGATGGGCGTGTTCAAGGCATCCGTCCCCCTCTTTATCGACGTGACCGGCAAAAAGCTCGTCGAGGAAACTATCCGCACGCACCGCGATGTGGCCGACGCCATCGCCTCGCGCAATCCCACCGCCGCGCACGACGCAATGTATCTGCACCTGGTGTATAACCGCAACATGATTGCGGAGGGAACAGAAGCAAAAGGCATTTAGGGCCCGACAATAATCTTTCTTTGGCAAAACGCAGGCGGCGGCTGCCCAACACACAGGGCAGCCGCCGCTTTTTGCAATCGATTGGTGCAAAGGGGTTGACTAGAGCTCGCAGGCAACCTTATAGCCATCGCCGATGGCATCGCGGATGTTGCCACACTTCTGGGCATCGCCCAGCACGTGGACAGCAACGCCAGCAGCGGCAAGGTCGTCGGCCAACTTGGTATTGGGACGATAACCCATGGCCAGCACCAGCGTATCGGCATCGGCGATGGTGTAAATCTCACCATCCTTTTCGTAGCTGATGGTGTCCTCGGTAATCTCGGTCACCTTGGCCTCGGTCAGCACGTGGACGCCCTTGGAGAGCATGCGCGTGATGAGCACCGCACGACCGGCGCCGCCCTCGTTGGCGGCGAGCGTCTTGGTCATCTCGATGACGGTGACGTCGCGGTTGGCCGGCGACAGGTCGTTGACCAGCGGGGCCAGGTAATCGGCCGTCTCGCAGCCGACGGTGCCGCCGCCCACGATGACGATCTTCTTGCCCGGGAAAGCCTTGCCGCCCAGCAGGTCGTCAGCCGTCATAACCTGCTTAAAGCCCTGCATGAAGGCCGGAGCGATGGGCTCGGCGCCATAAGCCAGGACGACCTCGTAGCCCGCGTAGTCACGCTGAATGTCCTCGGCCGAAAGCTCGGTACCAAAGACGCACTTCACGCCCGCCTCAGCAAGACGGCGATACTGGTACTTGATCACGCGGGTGAGTTCCTGCTTTGCCGGCGGAACGGCCGCGATGCGCATCTCGCCGCCCGGTTCGTCCTGCTTATCCACGAGCACCACGTTGTGGCCGCGCTTGGCGGCAATGTAGGCTGCCTCCATGCCCGCAGGACCAGCGCCCACAACGAGCACGTTCTTGGCCTCGGCGGCAGGCTCGTAGCCAGCCTCGTCGCGCTCCACGTCCGGGTTAACGGTGCAGGAGATGCGCTTGCCGAACATAATGCCGTTCAGGCAGCGCAGGCAGCCAATGCAGGGGCGGATGTCGTCAGCGTTGCCGGCAGCGGCCTTGTTGCAGAACTCGGCATCGCACAGATTGGCGCGGCCCATCATGCAGATGTCGGCAGCGCCGTCCTCGATCAGCTCCTCGGCGATCCAGGCCTCGTTGATGCGGCCGACCGTGGCAACGGGAATGTTCACGTGCTTCTTAATCTCACGCGAGCAAGCGGCGTGCGAGGCCTGCTGGGTACCGGCGGCGGGAATCGCAGAGCCGCGCTTGATGGTGGTGCCACCCGACACATGAATCATGTCGACGCCGGCCTTCTCCAGGCGACGCGAGACATAGATCATGTCGTTGAGGGTCAGGCCGCCATCGGTGTACTCGTCGCCCGAGATACGGACGTCGATGATAAAGTCCTTGCCGCAGCGCTCGCGAATCTCGGCGATGACCTCGAGCAAGAAGCGCATGCGGGCATCGAGCGAGCCGCCGTACTCATCGGTGCGCTTGTTATAGAGCGGGGTCAAAAAGCCGCCGAGCATACCGTGGGCGTGCGCCGCATGGACCTCGACGCCATCGACGCCAGCCTTCTGCATACGAACGGCAGCGTCGCCAAACTGATGCGTGAGCTCGTGGATCTCATCGACCGTGATGGGACGCGGTGCCTCGCGGGCGTAAGACGGGCCCACAAAGGACGGAGCGATCAGGCGCGGCGTACCCGGAATGTTAAAGGCCATATAGGCGGGGTGGAAGAGCTGCGGCATGATCTTGCAGCCATACTCGTGGACGGCCGCGGCGAGTTTTTCCCAGCCAGGGATAAACGTGTCGTCGTAGCAGCACATGTCACCCGGCAGATAGGTATAGGTAGGCTCGACCGTCACGACCTCGGTGATGATGAGGCCCACGCCGCCCTTGGCGCGGGCACGGTAATGATCGACCAAGTCGTCGGTAACATAGCCATGATCGGCCAGGTTGGTGGACACCGGCGGCATAAAGACGCGGTTCTTGACCTCGGTCGTACCGACCTTGATCGGGCTAAAGAGCATCGGATAGGCGGAAGACTCCATACAGGGTTCCTTTCGTTTGAGCCGCTCGGCGGCAGTTGTTGACGTACCTATCGTATCAGCAACTGCCGTATCCGTAGTCAAACATGCCCAAACGCCGGTCGGCTAATGAATACCGCGGCTCAAGTCTTCGGCGATTTTGTCCACACCCTTAAGCGCAGCGCAAGTCTTTTTGTTGGAGCAATGCCCCGTGCAAACGCCACCCTGAGCGCAATCGGCGCAGGTGCCCTTGCGGTAGATGCGCACGCATACCGCGACAAACGCAATACCGATAACAGCCAGTACAACAATATCGATAGGTGCCATAGCAAGCCTCCTCTAGTTAGCCACCACTTACTTTACCCCATTCTCCACCTACCAAAAAGGGACAGGTTTGTTTTGGTCGGTTTTATCTGCGGAAACGCCACATCTCTCCCACCAAAAAGCCCGAGTGTCGCTGGGACACCCGGGCTCGCGGAAAGGGGTTAATCCTTATTCGGACTTAAGCGGAAACTGCGGCGGAAGCAGTGTTGGTCTCGTCCTCATCGGTCCATGCATGCTTGGGCATGGGACGGAAAATCTGGAAGAGCATCGCAACCAGCAGCACAATGGCCACAACTGTCCAGATACCAAACTGCCCAAGGACAAGCAGGTTGTAGAACTGGTTGATGAACAGGCCGATCACCCAAGCGAAGGCGCACTCGTAGCCGATGGCAATCGCGGTCCACTTGCCAGAGTCCATCTGGTTGCGGATGGTGCCAATGGCGGCAAAGCACGGAGCGCACAGCAGGTTGAAGGCGCCGAAGGCAACGCAAGCGCCCATGGTGGGGAACATGCCGGCAAACGCGGTCCACAGGCTCGGGTCGGTCTCGCCCGCGTCGGCGACGGACAGCAGCGAGCCGGCGGTGGCGACGACGTTCTCCTTGGCGACGAGGCCAGAGACGGTCAGTGCGGTTGCCTGCCAGGTGCTAAAGCCGAGCGGGGCGAAGATCCAAGCGACCAGGTTGCCCAGCATGGCGAGCACGGAGTAGTCCATGAACTCCTCGGGGATGCCGTCCATCGCAGGCAGGAAGCCAAAGGAACCGTTGTAGCTACCAAAGTTGGACAGGAACCAAACCACGACAGTGGACGCGAAGATGACCGTGCCGGCCTTCTTGATAAAGGCCCAGCAGCGCTCCCACACGTGCAGCGCCCAAGAGCGGATCGCCGGGAAGTGGTAGGCGGGAAGCTCCATAACGAACGGCGTCGGGCGACCGGCGAAGAGCTTGGTCTTCTTGAGCATGAGGCCCGAGGCGATGACGGCAAAGACGCCCAGGAAGTAGAAGAGCGGGCTGATCCACGCGGCGGTGGTGGAAGAATCGCCGATGATGGAGCCCATGAGCAGGGCGATGATCGGCAGCTTGGCGCCACAGGGAATGAACGTGGTGGTCATGACCGTCATGCGGCGGTCCTTCTCGTTCTCGATGGTCTTGGTGGCCATGACGCCGGGGACGCCGCAGCCCGAAGACACGAGCATAGGAATGAAGGACTTACCGGACAGGCCAAAGCGGCGGAACACGCGGTCCATGATGAAGGCGACGCGGGCCATATAGCCGCAGTCTTCCAGGAAGGACAGCATAACGAACAGCAGGAACATCTGCGGCACAAAGCCGAAAATGGCGCCCAGGCCGCCGACGATACCGTCGCAGACCAGCGAATCGACCAGGCCACCGTCCTCGGTGCCACCCGCCACAAGTGCGTCGTGGACCATGGTGGTGATACCCGGGACATAGGGGCCGTACTGTGCCGGGTCGACCGAGTCGGCATTGTCGCCCGCAGCCTCGACGGCCGCGTCGTAGGCGTCGCGGCCCTGACCGAGCACATACCAGCCGTCGGTGCCGAAGAGCTGGTCGTTGGTGAAGTCGGTCACCGTGCCGCCCAAGGTAGAAACGGCGATGTAGTACACGCAGAACATGATGACGACAAAGATCGGCAGGCCCAGAATACGGTTGGTAACCACGCGGTCGATCTTCTCGGAGGTGCTCATCTTGGCCGGGGCCTTGGTGAGGCACTCGTCGATGATGTGCGCGATCACGCCGTAGCGCTCACCGGTGATGATGGACTCGGCGTCGTCATCGCAATCCTGCTCGCACTGGGCGACCAGCTGCTCTACGCGAGCAGCCTTCTCCTTAGTGAGGTTGATGAGCTTGCAGGCGTCCGCGTCGCGCTCAAACAGCTTGACAGCGTAGTAGCGGCGCTTGTTGGCGGGAACGCTCGCCGGAAGGTTGTTCTCGATGTGGTCCAGAACGTCCTCGATGGAGGAGTCGAACTTGTGCTCCGGCACCTGGCCCTTGGAAGCGGCGGACTTCTTAACCTGCTCGAACAGCTCCTTGATACCCTTGTTCTTAAGAGCCGAGATCATCATGACCGGGCAGCCGAGCTTCTTGGAAAGCTTGTCAATGTCGATCTTGTCGCCATTCTTCTCGACCAAGTCGGCCATGTTGAGGGCAACGACCACGGGCAGGCCGGTCTCGATAACCTGAAGCGCCAGGTACAGGTTGCGCTCGAGGTTGGTGGCATCGACGACTTGGACGACAACGTCGGGCTCGCCGCTCATGAGGTAATCGCGCGAGCATTGCTCCTCGGGGCTGTAGGGGGAAAGCGAGTAGATGCCAGGGAGGTCCGTAATGGTAACGTTCTTGTCGCTTAGGAGCTTGGCTTCCTTTTTCTCAACCGTGACGCCGGGCCAGTTGCCAACGTAGCCGTTGGCGCCGGTGATCAGGTTGAAAAGCGTGGTCTTGCCGCAGTTGGGGTTACCCGCCAGCGCGACATGGATCTGAGAATCCGCCATTCAATCCTTCTTCCTTGTGTGCCTGCGCTGCTTTCTCCGCGCAGGCTGGATAATGTGCTTCAAAGATGCTGCATTAAGTTAGAAAAACCTAACTTTATCTGCAGAAATATACGCCGCGAGTCCTTACTGAACCTCGACGACGGCCGCCTCCTCCTTGCGGATGGAAAGCTCGTAGCCGCGCACGTTGATCTCGACCGGATCACCGAGCGGTGCAACCTTCACGACCTTGAACGAAGTGCCCTTGATGAGCCCCAGGTCCATAAGGTGGCGGCGAAGCGCACCCTCACCGTGAAGCTTGACGATGGTGGAGCTCTCGCCCACCTTAACGTCACCCAACGTCTTCATCCTCTTGTCCCCCTTTCGGTTTTTTGAAATGCTGCAGACTAACCGACGGTCATGATGTGCATGGCAACCTTGGAATCGATGCCAAAGCGTGCGCCCAGCACCGTGACGATGATATTGGCGCCACTCGAGCTCACCACGTGGATTTCGTTGCCCTCGACAAAGCCGAGGTCCTTGAGGTGGTGTTTCATGTCCTCATTGCCCTTTACACGAGACACGCGCACGGTTTCGCCCGCTTTTACCATCGAAAGCGGCATGGCCGGCATCTGCGGTCCGCAAGACATGAGTTGCTCCTAACGTCAGTTCGTCCTCAACATCGACGCGTAAAAAGTTAACCACGTCTATGTTCGCTATAGTAAACTAGCACATGGTTAACTTTTTGGAAAGGGTCCCCATTCAGATTTCGAAAAAGTTTCCTATACGAAATCAGAACCACCCTTAAAAAGGGTGGTTTGCTCTTAGGGTATAACCCACGGGCC
>UQOJ01000031.1 GCA_900542635.1 uncultured Collinsella sp. | reverse complement strand
TCTACACCTATTAAGTCGTCGGCAGCGTCAGATGTGTATAAGAGACAGGGGGTAGGTGTCGGATCCCTCGCAGAACAGCTCCACCGCGGCGTTTCTTAGGCTGCCGTCGGGCGCGACGAGGTCGAGCCTTGCCAAGGTGTCCTCCACGCCGGCGAACCCGCCGCCCACGCGTCCGGCCCTGCCGCCGCGCGCGACGAAGTCACGCACCGCCTGCTCGTCGGCGTCGGAGACGGGCCTGCCGGACGGCAGCGAGTCCCACGGGCTACGGGCGCGCTCACGCTTGACGACCATGGCGCTCAGCTCCGAGGCCGACAGCGCTTTGTTCGAAGTCCCCACGCGGGTGAAGTAGCGTCCGTCGGCGGAGTAGGGGGCGTCGGCACCTGAGAAGGCAATTTTGATGTATCGCAGCCCATCATCGGCGTCGAGGCACTCGACCGTCGGGAACACCGCGGGCTCGATCTTGTCGGACACCCACGACGTCACCTGGCGCAGCGTTGCGTCGCTGACATCCTGGCCGATGACATCGCCGTTGTCCTTCACGCCGAAGTAGAGCTCGCCGCGGCCGTGCTTGTTCAGCATGGCGCTGATGGCTTGCAGTGCTTCTTTATGCTCGCCAGTGGACTTCTTGAACTCGACGGTCTCGCTCTCGCTGCCCAGGTTCATCCGCGCTGCCTTTCCCGTTCGTTGCTTGTCTCGTTGGATTATACCGTGGTCACCATGGGCGAAAACGTGGAAGCGCGCTTGCTTGCCTCTACCATGTTCTCATGCGCCTTAATGCCCTTTGTGAAGAATCATCCCATTGGGAAACGGGTCCCTATGGAACGATTTTGGTATCAGGCATAGGGGGGCGCTATCGTGGATGTCGTCACCATTGCCTGCGCCCTCGATCCAGAGATGTAATTACAGAAGTGCGGGGAAAAATCGAAAACCTTCGAGCACAACGCGGTTTTTTTGTATCAAAACCGCAGGTCGCGGAAGCCTAAAACGGGGGTCTGGTCAGCATTCCTTTGGTTTTCCCCGCACTTCCGAATTTGGCCTCTCGCCACATCCCGATTACGTCTTAAAGTGGCGCAAAAAGCCGTGTGCTCTGCTTGATTTTGCTCAGGAATTATGCCTGAGGGGTAGTGGATTCGCCTTTCTCCGCCGTGCAGCGGCACGTGTAGGGCTCTCTGGCTCAGGCGCGAGTCGCTTCCCGTCTGAAAAAGTTCTTAAAACAGCTTTAAAGTTGCCTTTGGCCTACATTGACAGCGTACAATACGCATGTTTACCATGGCAAAAGCTAAATTTGGGGAGGGGGAGCGCACGGTGGAAGTGCTGGTTGTTGGCAATACCGCGTATGTCGATGACGACTTTTGTGCCAAGGCGTTTCCCGGTGACCATGTTCAGGTCGTGGCGGTCAACGAGGCGTGCCGCGACGGGTCGTCGCTCCATGCGTCTTGGAAAGAGCTGCTGCAGCACCTGGACCAGGCTTACGAATTCGACCGTGTGGTCTACCTCTCTACCTATCTCACGCCGCATACCGAGGCCGTTGGCGACATCGAGCTGCTGCGCTCCGTCTTTCGAGCTTGCATGGGTCGCCAGATTCAGCTGCTGTTTGTGACTGGTCCCATGGGAGCGGACGGTGCGGTGGACGTTGCGGGGCAAAACGGCAAGGGCATCATTGCCCGTGCGGCCAACGACCTGTGCCGCTACTATGCGGTCCGCGACGGCATTCAGGCCAAGATCTTGCGCGTGCCGTATCTGTACACCGCCTCGCCCACGCTGGAAGACCCGATTTTGACCCCGCTGTTCGAGGCGTGCTCGCAAGGCTCTGCTGTCATGAGGGCTGGGGCGGACTCACCGCTCGGTGCCCTCTGCGCCGAGGAGCTGGCCGTTCTGGTGCGTCGCATCTTCGACAGCTGGGATGCCACATTCGAGGAACTCGAGGTTCCGGATAGCTTTGCCCACACCGTGGGAGACCTGGGCGAGGCGCTCAAGGGCTTGTTCCCGGGGCTCGACATTACCTACGACGGGGACGCCGTCGTCTCCATTGCTCCGAGCGATACCGTCCGCACGCGCTACGGGTGGTTCCAGCGCTATGACGTGCTGCGCGATCTTTCGACCATACACGCCCGCTGGGAGCAGACCCTCGCGGGCAAGCGCCATCCGCTGCGTGCCGCCATCGACCGCATGCGCGGGCGGACACTGCCCATCAAATGCCTGGAGACCGCGCTGGCCTGGGTGCTCTTTGAGGGCCTGGAGCTGGTGTTTTCGCAGTCTGCTCAGCTTAACGTGCTCGACTACCGCCTGCTGTACGTGGTACTGATCGGCACGCTGTATGGGCTCGATTTTGGCCTGGTTGCGGCGCTGCTGGCGTCGGTGGGTTTGGCCGCGAGCTACTTTACTCAGTACGGTTATACCTTCCAGGGTCTCTTTTACGAGCCGTCCAACTGGCTGCCGTTTATTGCGTACTTTGTGGTGGGTGCCGTGTGCGGCTATGTGCAGCTGCGCAACAGCGAAGCCATTAGGGCGGAGCGCGATCAAAACGAGCTCGTGCGTAATCGCAATACGTTCCTCACACAGCTTTACCACGACGCGATCGAGGACAAGCGCGCGTACAGGCGCCAGATTGTGGGTCGCCACGACAGCTTTGGCAAGATCTTTGCCGTGACGCAGGAGCTCGACGTACTCAACCCACGCGACATCTATCGCAAGTGCTGCGAGCTTCTGGGCGAGATCCTCGAGAACGATTCGGTGGCGATCTACCATGTTTCGGGCGGGGCATTTGCACGCCTGGTGGCAGCAAGTCCCGCGATTGCCGAAAATGCCGCACGCTCGCTCACGCTTGAGCAGCTTGCACCTCTTTTGGGCGACGGGGGTCGTTCGAACCTGTGGGTGAACCGTGAGCTGACGCCGGGGTTTCCCATGTTTGGATACGCGATCGAGCGCGACGGGGCACCCGCCGTGTTGATCTTTGTGCGTAGTGCGGCCGAAAACCAAATGACCCTCTATTATCAAAACCTGTTCCGCATCTTGTGCGGGCTGGTCGAAAGCGCGCTGGGCCGTGCCTTTGACTATGAGGCGGTGGCGCAGGATAAACGCTGCGTTGACGGCACTTGCGTGCTCAAGCAGGCGGCCTTTGGCCAAGAGCTCGCGGCGGAGCAGGCGCTGGCAGATAGCAAGATGGGGAGTTTTTTGCTCCTGCGCGTGGTACCGGGCATGGAGCCTGTCGGCGAGCTGGTGGGCGCAATTGGGTCGGCAATCCGCGAGAGCGACGCGGCGGGCTTGGTCGACGGCAACGTGCTCTACCTGCTTATGCGCCAGGCAAAGGCGTGCGATCTTCCCATTATCCGTAAGCGCCTGAGCGCAAAGCATATTGCGGTGGAGCCCGTCGACGGCGAGGGCATCGTGGCGCTGCTGCAGCGCATCGCTTACACCGGTGACGGTGAGGGGGGTGCCGCTTGATCTCGCTTGTCGTTGCTGCCGTCTTGCTGCTGATTCATTCGCTGGTTTGCCTGATGCTGTGGACGCTCATGAAGCTGGGCCTGCTGCCGGTGCGCGGGCACATGCTGGCTGTAATAGTGCTGGTGCCGCTGTGGGGCCCGTTGCTGGTGGTTTTGCTATCGGTGCGCAGCGCGGTGCTTGGCGAGTGGCTGAAAGAGTCTGCGCTGGAGTCGCTGCGCTTCAACGACGACCTGCATCGTAGTATGTCGGTACCGAGCGGTGAGGACGATGCAGGCGTAGTGCCGCTCGAGGAGGCGCTTATCGTCAACGACCCGGCATACCGGCGCCGCCTAATGCTCTCCATGCTCACCGAGGAGCCCGACGCGTACCTGGCGCAGCTGCAGGCGGCTAAGCTTAACGACGACGTTGAGGTGGCGCACTATGCCGCGACGGCGGTGGCGCAGATCTCCAAGGAGTCCGACCTTAAACTGCAGCAGCTGGAGCGTGCCTTTAAGACGGACCCGAGCGCGCAAAACCTCAACGAATACTGTGATTTTCTTGGTGAATACTTGGGCTCGGGCTTGGCTGAGGGGCGCGTTGCTCAGATTCAGCGCCAACAGTACGCGCGCCTGCTTGCGCGTCGCTGCGAGCGCGAGGATACCCTTGAGCTGCGCATTCGATACGCGACGGCGCTGGCTGATGTCGGACAGATCGACGAGGCGCAGGCCGTGACCGACCAGCTGGTACTCGACGTGCCCGAGGAGCAGGAGGTTTGGATGCTTTGCCTGCGCCTGGCCGTGATGCGCCGCGACGGTGACGAGGTCCACTGTGTGATCGATGCGATTGACAAGCAACATGTGTATTTGAGCGCCGACAACCGCGAAAAGTTGGCGTTTTGGCGCGATGGGGAGGAGGCCCGATGAGCGTGGCGCAACATATCCGAGACCGTGTGGGCCGCTTTCGTTGGATGGGACTCCTCGTGGTGTGGGCGGTCTTTATTGCCATGGCCGCCGTGCTGCTGGTGGAGCGTGCCGGCGTGCAGTACAGTGCGGGCCAGCATAGGCTGGGGATGCTTGCCGCCAACGACGCGGTGCCGGCCTCCTCGGCAATCTTTGGCCAAAAGCCCACGTGCCTGGTCATTACAGACTCGGACCAAGATGGCGTCGACGACGTCAAAGACCAGTTCGACTATATTTTGCTGGACATGAAGATCGCCCATCGCGACGTGGATCTTGCCCTGGATGGTGCGGATGCCATTCCCTCGCTGACCTCCTTCGATCGCGTGATTTTGCTCATGCCGTCGCTCGATGGGCTCGGTACGCACCTGAGCGACATTATGAGTTGGGTGAGTGCCGGCGGTTCGCTTATGCTCGCCATGCCGCCGGATAACTCGAGCTATCTGCAAGTGATTGCCTCCAAGCTTGGCATTGAATCGGCCGGATATGACTATGTAAAAGCCGAAAGCATTGTGCCGAGTGAGGACTTTATGCTGGGCGGGGGAGAGCGCTACGAGCTCTCGGACCCCTTTGATTCGTCGCTTTCAGTATCGCTGCGCGAGACGGCGCGTGAGTGGGCTAAGACTGGCGATGCGGGCGCCCCGCTCATTTGGTCTAATGACTGCGGTAGCGGGCGCACCGTGGTGTGCAATATCGGTATCTACGACAAGGTCATGCGCGGCTTTTTCGCCGCGGCGATCAGTCTGCTGGGCGATGCTACGGCCTATCCGGTCATCAACAGCGCCGTGTTCTATTTGGACGACTTTCCTAGCCCCGTGCCCTCGGGCGATGGTACTTATATCAAGCGTGACTACGGCCTTTCCATTGCGGATTTTTACACCAAGGTCTGGTGGCCCGATCTGCAAAAGCTCGCGCAAAAATATGGCATTCGCTATACCGGCGTGATGATCGAAAACTACGAGGACGCGGTCAACCAGACCGAGCCCGCGCGCCAACCCGATACCACGCAGTTTCGATATTTTGGCGGCATGCTGCTGCAGATGGGCGGCGAGCTGGGCTTTCACGGCTACAACCATCAGCCGCTCGCGCTCTGGGACACCGACTACGGCACGCTGTACGTCTACAAGACCTGGAAGAACAAAGAGACGCTCGTCGCTTCGCTCAACGAACTTATCGCGTTTCAGGACGAGGTTCTGCCCAACGCTCATGGCTCGGTTTACGTACCGCCGTCGAATATCCTTTCGGCCCGAGCGCGCAAGCTCATCGGCACCGACGTTCCGCGCATTAAGACCATCGCCAGCACGTATTTTGAGGATGGCACCGACCTGCCTTACGTGCAGGAGTTTGGCGTGGCGAGCGACGGCATTGTGGAGCAGCCACGTATTGTCTCGGGCGGCATGGTCGACGATTCCTATATGCGCCTGGCAGCCGTGTCCGAGCTCAACATGCACTACGTGAGCACGCATTTTATGCACCCGGACGACTTGCTCGATCCCGATCGTGGTGCCAAGGAGGGCTGGGAGGTCTACAAGGGCGGCCTGGTCGACTACCTGGAGTGGCTTACCAAATCCGCGCCCGACCTGCGGCACCAGACGGCGTCGGAGTGCTCCGGTGCCATCCAGCGCTTTTCGTCCGTGACGGTGAGCGTGGATACCAGCGCGGATGCCTGGACGCTCAGCCTGGGCAATTTCCACGACGAGGCGTGGCTCATGTTCCGCGCCAATAATGGCGAGCCGGGTGCGGTGACGGGTGGCGAACTGACGCACCTTACGGGCAATCTGTATCTGCTCAAGGCAAATGATAAGACCGTGACGATCGAGCGCAAGGAGGGTGGCGATAAATGAGAATCTGCTTGGTACTCGAGGGTTGCTACCCCTATGTGCACGGCGGCGTATCTACCTGGATGCATGGCTACATTACGGCCATGCCCGAGCACGAGTTTGTGCTGTGGGTGATCGGCGCGCATGCTGCCGACCGTGGCAAGTTTGTCTACGAGCTGCCCGGCAACGTGGTCGAGGTGCACGAGGTGTTCCTGGACGATGCCCTGCGGCTTTCGGGTGAGCAACATGAAGCCAGTTTTAACGACCGTGAGCGCGAGGCGTTACGCCGTCTGGTGTCGCTCTCCAATCCGGACTGGGACGTGTTATTCGATATCTTCTACCGCCGTCGCGTGCATCCGCTCTCGTTTTTGCAGAGCCGCACGTTTATGGATATCTTTCGCGACGTGTGCCTGGCCGAGTATCCCTACACGCCCTTTGCCGATGCATTCCACACCATGCGCTCCATGTTGCTGCCCGTGCTCTACCTGTTGGGCAGCGAGGTGCCGGTGGCCGATGTGTACCATGCCATCTCGACCGGCTACGGTGGTCTGCTCGCCTGCCTGGGCTCAAGCGTTCACCATGCGCCGGTGCTGTTGACCGAGCATGGCATCTACACCCGCGAGCGCGAGGAAGAGATCATTCGCGCCGATTGGGTGGTGCCGTCGTTCAAGGACCGCTGGATCCGCTTTTTCTACCTGCTTTCGGAGGAAATCTACCGCCGCGCCTTCCGCGTGACGAGTTTGTTCCATAACGCCCGCAAGACGCAGGTCTATATGGGCTGCGATGCGGACAAATGCCTGGTTATCCCCAACGGCATCCAGTTCGACCGCTTTAAGGATATTCCCTTAAAGCCCGATGACGGCTGGGTGGACATTGGCGCGGTGGTGCGCTTGGCGCCCATCAAGGACGTCAAGACAATGATTTATGCCTTCTTTGAGCTGCACGAGCGCCTGCCCAAGGTGCGCCTGCACATTATGGGCGGCGTGGACGACGAGGAGTACGGCGCCGAGTGCCACGCGCTGGTCGATACCCTAGGCGTGCGCGACCTGATCTTTACCGGCCGCGTCAACGTGGTCGAGTACATGGAAAAGCTCGACTTTACCATTTTGACGAGCATCTCCGAGGGCCAGCCGCTCAGCGTGCTGGAGTCGCTTGCAGCGCGCCGTCCCTGCGTGACGACCGAGGTGGGCTGCTGCCGCGAGTTGCTCGAAGGCGCCCCGGGCGACGACTTTGGCGTGGCGGGTTTTGTGACGCCGCCCATGTATCGCAAGGGCTTGGCCGATGCCATGGAGCGCATGTGCGTGAGCCGCGCCCGTCGCATTGAGATGGGGGAGCGCGGGCAGCGTCGCGTTGCCACGTACTTTTTGCACGAGCAGATGCTCGCCAACTATCGCGCGCTGTACGACGAGACGGCGCGTGCGTTTGACCTGCCCAGAGAGGGGGAGTAGCCGGTGGCCGGAATCGGTTTTGAGCTTAAGCGCCTGTTTAGGCGCAAGGGCCTTTTTGCCACGATGCGCGCTTACGGCTACGCCGGCATTGTGTGCACGGGTCCCATGCTGTTGGGCGTGCTGCTCCAGGTGGGTATCTTGGTGCTGTGCGGTCTGTGGGGCGTAGAGCGTGCCAACCAGGATCTGCTGGTGTGCATGGTGACCTACACACTGCTGGCCTCGCTTTTGCTCACGAGCTTTTTCTCCATGCCGGTCACGCGCTTTTTGGCCGATATGTTGTTTGCCGAGCGCGAGGATGAGATACTGCCTTCGTTTTGGGGCTCCAACGCCATCATGCTCGTTGCGGGCACGGTGCTCTACGGCGTCTTTTTGCTGTTCTCGGGCGCCACGCTGCTGCAGGGGCTGCTGTGCCTGTGGCTGTTCAACATTATGATCGTCAACTGGAACGGCATGAGTTACCTCACGGCCATCAAAGACTACCGCGGCATCCTGTGCAGCTTTGCGGCCGCCATTGGCGTGGCGTGCCTGTGCGCCCTGGCCGCGCTGGCGCTGGGGCTGCCGCCGGTCGAGGGCCTGTTGGCATCAATTGCTCTGGGCTACGGCGTTATGCTCGCCTGGGACGTGGTGCTGCTATACCGGTATTTTCCTCAGAGCGACCGCAGCCCCTGGCTCTTTTTGCAGTGGCTCGATCAGTTTATGCCGCTGGCGCTTACGGGCCTGTTCACCAACCTGGGCCTCTTTGCGCATTTGGTGATAATTTGGGCCGGTCCCATTGGCGTGCAGGTCAAGGGCTTGTTTTATGGTGCGCCCTACCACGATGTGCCGGCGCTTATCGCGTTTTTGACAATCCTGGTCACGTCCGTCAACTTTGTGGTCTCGGTCGAGGTCAATTTCTATCCGCGCTACCGCGACTACTACAGCCTGTTCAACGACGGTGGCGTGGTGGGCGACATTGTGGTGGCCGAGGAGGAAATGCTCTCCACGCTCAACCGAGAACTGCGGTTTTGTGCGCTCAAACAGTTGTTTGTGACCGCGGCGGTCATTTCGCTCGAGACCACGGTGCTCTCGGCCCTACCGTTGGGCTTTAATAACCTGATGCACGGGTATTTTCGCACGCTGTGCGTGGGCTATGGCCTGTATGCCGTGGGCAATACGGTGTTGCTCATCTTGCTGTACTTTACCGACTACAAGGGGGCCGTGCTGGCCTCGGGGCTGTTTGCTGGTGTGGCCGGGCTAGCGAATGCCGTTTCTCTGCTCTTGCCGCAGCAGTTTTACGGCTTTGGCTTTTTGTTGGGTGCAGCGGTGTTTTTTATCGTGGCGCTGCTGCGGCTCGATACCTATACCGCCAACTTGCCGTATCGTATCCTGAGCCAGCAGCCCATGGTGGCGACTGACAAGACGGGCTGGTTTACCGAACTTGGCCGGGTGCTCGACCGTGTTGAGCAACGCTACGAGGCCAAGCGCGTGGGCGGTGAGCCGCGCAGTGCGTTTGAACGTATGGTGGTTCGCCTGTACCAAAAACATTGGGGAGGTTCTGATGATCGATAAGTTGATGTCTCGCCGCTGCCTGATCGAGGCGGCTGCCGGTGCGCTGTTGCTTTCGGGCTGCTCGTCTCAGGACGAATCCTCGACCAAAAAGGTCAAAAAGCAGGACAAGATTAAAAAGGCTGAGGCCTCGGGCGAGACCAAGCACCTTCGCGATAAGGACGAGCTGTACGAGGTCTACGACGACTCGGGCATTGTGACCATGTACCTGACGGTCTCGCGCGGTAACAGCTCCGAGAACACCGATCATAGCTGGGCCGAGATCAATACGTACTCGGTGTATGACTACGCCGACATGGGCGTGACGCGCTATCAGGTAATGGGGCTTTTGCAGGCGGGCGACGAAGACGGCCCGGTGGCCGGCGAGGTTGGTTATGGCGAGGAAGCGCCCAATGCTACCGTGCAGGTGCGCGGCCAGACGTCGAGCATGAACTCGCAAAAGAATTACAAGGTGGAGCTCAAAAAGGGCAAGGGTACCTGGCGCCAACAGCGCGCGATTGCGCTCAACAAGCACATGGGCGAGGGTATGCGTTTTCGCAACAAGATGGCCTATGACCTTATCCGCGGGATTCCCCAGATGATGGGCCTGCGCACGCAGTTTGTGCATCTGTGGGTGTGCGACCAGACCGAAAAGTCCAACGATACCTTTGAGGACTACGGCCTGTTTACGCAGGTGGAGCAGCTCAATAAGACGGCGCTTAAGGCGCACGGCTTGGATAAGAGCGGGCACCTGTACAAGGTGAACAGCTTTGATTTCCATCGCTACGAGGACACCATTAAGCTTGCCGATGATCCCGACTATAACCAGGCAAACTTTGAGGGCATGCTCGAGATTAAGGGCGATACGGACCACACCAAGCTCATCGAGATGCTCGATGCGCTCAACGACGAATCGCAAAAGATAGATAACGTGCTCGACACCTACTTTGATACCGAGAACCTGGTCTATTGGCTGGCGTTTCAGATCCTTACGGGCAACTGCGATACGCAGAACCGCAACTGTTATCTGTACAGCCCGCTCAACTCAAATACCTGGTACTTTTTGGATTGGGACAACGACGGCATGCTGCGCAAGCTGGAACTTTCTCTTACCGGGTTTTCGGACTACGCGAGCTGGGAGCGCGGCGCAAGCAACTACTGGGGCAACGTGCTGTTTAACCGCGCGTTGCGCAGCAAGGCGTTCCGCGGTGAGCTCGATCGCGCCGTCAAGGACCTGCGTACGTATTTGACCGAGACGCGCCTGACCAAGATGATCAAGCATTATCGCGAGGTTACCGAATCGCTAGTCTTTGCTTCGCCCGATATCGATAATCTGCCTGTCACCAAGGACCAATATGAGCAGATCGCCGCGGCGATTCCCTCCGAGATCGAGGAGAACTACAAGAGCTTTCGCGAGAGTTTTAAAAAGCCCATGCCTTTCTACATCGGCGTGCCGCAGATCGATAACGGCAAGCTGCGCATTAACTGGGATGCGTCCTACGATTTTGAGGCGCGCGACATTCGCTACACCGTTGAGCTTGCGCGCGACTATGCCATAAGCGACGTGGTCTTTAAGGCCGAGGATGTGCTGCTTCCCGAGGTGACCTGCGATGCGCCCGATACCGGCCAGTATTTTGTGCGCGTGCGTGCCACCAACTCCGACGGCTATACGCAAGATGCGTTTGACTACTATGTGACCGACGACGGCAAGCACTACGGCATGAAGTGTTTTTACGTGCAAGACGGCGGTAAGGTCGTGGAGGATACGTATGAGGAGGGCTAGCGCGCTGCTTGAGCGCCTGGCGGCACCGCCTGTGCGTGCCACGCAGGAGCGTTACCGCCACGAGCTCAAATATCTCATTAACGAGGGCGAGCACGCCGCGCTTGCCTGTCGCATGGCGCCTGTATTTAAGCTAGACAAACATGCGCGGGCGGGCGGTTACACCATTCGCAGCCTGTATTTTGACGACTACTGCAACTCGGCCTACGAGGAAAAAGACGCCGGCATTCTCATGCGCAAAAAGTATCGCGTACGCATCTATAACGGCAGCGACAAGGTGATTAAGCTCGAGCGCAAAAAGAAGTACGGTAGCTGGATCTATAAGGAGGACGCGCCGCTCACACGTGGCGAGTTTGAGCAGATTCTGGCTGGCGACTACGGCTTTTTGCTGAGGAGCCCTTATCCGCTCTGTCGCGAGTTCTACATCGAGTGCATCTGCAACATGATGCGCCCACGGACCATTGTGGACTACGAGCGCGAGCCGTGGGTGATGGACGAGGGCACCGTGCGCATTACGTTTGACATGAATGTGCGTGCCGCGGTGGGAAGCTTCGATATCTTTGACGTGACGCTGCCCGCGTTGCCGGTCCTGGAGCCCGGTAAGCTGGTGATGGAGGTCAAGTTTACGGAGTTTTGCCCGCAGCTGGTGCGCGATATGGTGCCGCCGGGCGCGGCCGAACTCACGGCGGTCTCTAAGTACTGCCTGTGTTATGACAAGACCGCCTACCTGCGCGGATTTAATTACTGGGAATCGGATTTTGGGAACCGAGGGGATATTTAGACCATGAGCACCAGGGACTTTTTTAAGAACTCCGTCTTGGAGGCGTTCGGTCAGGTCGACCCTGCCAAGATTGGCCTTTCGCTGCTCGTGGCGCTCGCCATGGGTATCCTGATCTATTACGTGTACAAGCGCTTTTTTACCGGCGTGGTGTATTCGCGTAGCTTTGCCGTGACGCTCGTGGGCATGTGCGTGCTCACCTGCATGGTCACGCTCGCGATCTCGACCAACGTGGTCATCTCGCTCGGTATGGTCGGTGCTCTGTCCATCGTCCGCTACCGTACGGCGGTCAAGGACCCGCTCGACCTGCTGTATCTGTTTTGGGCCATTACCACGGGCATTACGGCAGGCGCCGGCATGTATGCGCTCGTGGGGCTTACGGCAGTGGTGATCGTGGTGATGATCGCCGGCTTTGCGAGCCACCAGGACAAGGCGCGCGTGTACATGATGGTCATCCACTACACGGGCCAGACCACCGGCGACGATATCGTGCGCGCGTTTGGGCGCACCAAGTTCACCGTCAAGTCTAAGACGATGCGCGGCGACAAAGTCGAGATGGCCGTCGAGCTCTTCTCGGACGGCGTTGACATGCCCTATGCCGACGCCATTCGTGTACTCGATGGGGTAGAGGACCTGACGTTGATCCAATACAACGGCGAATATCACGGCTAGAACCCTAGCGAGCAGATTGTTCAAAGAGGGGCGCTTCTGGTCGAGCATACGTCAGCGAGCGGGTAGCTGCCGTGGCGAGGTGCCACGAAAGAGGAGCGACGCGTACTTCATGTACGCGAGCGACGGTTTGAGCGGCAGATCGCCCGGCAGATGCCCGCGCAGCGTCGAGCAGTCCGGCGTTCGTTAGAACGCCGGAACGAACAGGTATCATGGTGAAAGCGATTTCAATGACAGGGGTGCTCGTGGTAAAGATGAAAGATGTGGCCGAGTTGGCTGGCGTTTCGAGCGCCGCCGTCTCGCGCTACCTCAACGGTGGATATATCTCGGTGGACAAGGCTGAGCGCATTAAACAGGCGATTGAGCTGACCGGATACGTGCGGTCCAGTCAGGCTCGTGCGCTGCGCACCGGCTCCACCAAGCTCATCGGCGTCATCGTGCCCAAGATCAACTCGGAATCCGTGAGCCGCATTACCGCCGGCATTGGCCAGGTGCTCGGTCGTCGTGGCTACCAGATGCTGCTTGCCAACACCGACAACGCGGCCGATCGCGAGCTCGAATACCTCGATTTATTCCAAAACCACCCGGTCGATGGCATTGTGTTGGTGGCAACCATGATCACCGACGAGCACCGTCGGGCGATTGAGTCGTGCCGCGTGCCCATTGTGCTGATCGGCCAGCATGTCGAGGGAGCGGCCTGCGTCTACCATGACGATTACGAGGCTGCATATGAGCTGGGCCATGCGCTTGCTGGGCGCGTCGATGGCAAGATTGCCTACATTGGCGTTACCGAAGAGGACCGTGCGGCCGGTTACGACCGCCGTCGCGGTTTTGAGGCCGGCTTACGCGCCGCGGGCAACCCGCTCGATGCCGCCTTGATTCGCGTGGGCTCGTTTACGCTCGACTCGGGCTATGGTGCAGCGCGTGAACTGCTTTCTGTTGCTCCCGATGTTTCGTTTATCGCTTGCGCGACCGACACCATGGCGGCGGGCGCGCTGCGTGCTATCGATGAGGTTCGCGGAATGGGCGAGGGCATGCGCCGCGTAAGCGGTTTTGGCGACAACGCGTTTTTGCGCGCGCTGACGGGCGGCATTCCCACCGTGCATTATGGCTACCTGACCAGTGGCGTCGAGGCCACCAGTATGCTGCTCGACACGCTTGATGGCGAGGAGGGGGAGAGCGGTTTGAAGACGCTCAAGCTCGGCCATCAGCTGATGAATGTCTAGACTTTGGGCGCGTCTTCCGGCCTCCGACCCCCCTGTTTTTGCCTCAAAACTACCTTTCACCGTCAAAAAACGACCGTTTACCGCTATATGAAAACGATTACAGACATATGAAACTGAAAACGATTACAGTGTAAGTGTCAAAGATGGCCGCGTGCAAATGCGCCCGTTGGAGGAAAGGGACATCATGGACTACCGCAAATCAGCCCAAGAGGTGCTCGACAACATCGGAGGCGCCGGCAACGTCGTGTCTGCCGCGCACTGCGCTACGCGTCTGCGTCTGGTGATTGCCGACAACAGCAAGGTTAACAAGGAGGCTATCGAGAACATCGACGGCGCCAAGGGCGTCTTTGAGGCTCAGGGCCAGCTCCAGATTATTTTTGGCACCGGCACCGTTAACAAGGTCTACGACGAGTTCATCGCGCTCAGCGGCGTCGAGGCTGCCACCAAGGCCGAGGTCAAGGAGGCCGCGGCTCAGCAGCAGAACGTCTTTATGCGCGCCATTAAGGTGCTCGGCGATATCTTCGTCCCCATTATCCCCGCCATCGTGGCCTCGGGCCTGCTGTTGGGAATCATGAGCGCCCTCAACTTTATGGCCTCCAACGGCTTTATCGCGCTCGATACCAATAACTTTATCTACAAGATCGCCGATCTGGTCTCGGGCACGTCCTTTGGCTTCCTGCAGATCCTGATTGGTTACTCCGCTGCTAAGGCCTTCGGCGCCAACCCGTACCTGGGTGCTGTCGTCGGTGGCGCATTCATCAACTCCTCGCTGCAGAGCGCCTACACGGTTGCCTCCGAGGGCGTGCAGACCATGGTCACCGTCATTCCCGGCGTGTACAGCTTTGAGTGGGTCGGCTATCAGGGCCATGTGATCCCCATCGTTATCGCCTGCGCCATTCTGGCCTTCCTCGAGAAGCGCCTGCACAAGATCGTTCCCGAGATGTTCGACCTCTTTGTGACCCCGCTTGTCTCTGTGTTCGTGACCGTACTCGTGACCCTCGTTGCCGTCGGCCCCATCTTTGTCTGGGCCGAGAACGCCGTCCTCGGTCTGATTCAGGCCCTGCTCACCCTGCCCTTTGGTGTCGGTTCCTTTATCGTCGGCCTGTTCTATGCCCCCACGGTCGTTACCGGTATTCACCAGATGTACACCGCCATCGATCTGGGCCAGCTTGCTCAGTACGGCGTGACCTATTGGCTGCCCATCGCCAGTGCCGCCAACATCGCTCAGGGCGGCGCCGCCCTCGCCGTTGCCTTTAAGACCCGCGATGCCAAGATCAAGGGCCTAGCACTTCCTTCGGCCCTGTCCGCCTTCATGGGCATTACCGAGCCTGCCATCTTTGGTGTGAACCTGCGCTTCTTTAAGCCCTTCATCGCCGGCTGCATCGGCGGCGGTTGCGGTGCCCTGGTCTGCGCGCTCACTTCGCTGGCTGCCTCCGGCACGGGCGTTACCGGTATCTTCGGTATCCTGCTGTGCCTGGCCCAACCCGTGCAGTACGCGATCATGTTCGCGGTTGCCGCGGTCGTGTCCTTTGCTATCTCGTTTGTCCTGTACAAGGACGAGCCCAAGGCTTCTGAGCAGGCCTAAGAGCTTTTGATTGAGGGGTGCCCGCGGGTTGTATGCTCGCGGGCGTTTCCCGTATCTGGTGCCGACCTCTGGCGCCTTGTTACTTTCGATCCGTTAGGACTTTGATATGTCTAATGCACTTGGCCGCGACCTTGCAAAGCTGGTTGCCGCTGTTGACGCCGCCGCCTCTGAGTGCGGTCATGGCGCGTATGGCCAGCGCTTCCACATTATGCCGCCGGCGGGATGGCTCAACGACCCCAACGGTCTTTGCCAGGCGGACGGCGTGTTCCACGCCTATTTTCAGTATGCGCCGTTTGATGTCGAGGGTGGCGTTAAAGCCTGGGGCCATGCGACGAGTCGCGACCTTATGACGTGGGACTACGTTGGCGCCCCGCTGCTGCCCGACGAGCCGTTCGATTGCCATGGCGTGTATTCGGGCTCCGCGCTTGCCGAGGACGGCCGCATTCGCGTGCTTTATACGGGCAACGTTAAGCTTTCCGATGCGGACGGCACGTACGACTACGTCAATACCGGTCGTCGAGCCGATACCGTCTATGTGGAGAGCGTTGATGGCCTTGCCGGTCGGGAGTTCAGCCAAAAGCGCGTGGTGCTGGCGTCCGAGGATTATCCCGACGATCTGACCTGCCACGTGCGTGATCCCAAGGTGTGGCGCGATGATGATGGGCGTTACCACATGGTGCTGGGCGCGCGTCGTCGCGTGGACGGGCCGCATGTCGAGAGCCGATTTTGCGCCATGCACGGTGAGGGCGCCGGGCGCGATGTAGGCGAGATCTTGGTGTATGGCTCGGCCGATATGTTGAGCTGGGAGCTTGAGAGCCGTGTGTCTACGCCTGAGCGTTTTGGCTTTATGTGGGAGTGCCCGGGGTATCTTGAGCTTAAGGCCGATGACGGTGTGCCGGTGAAGTTCCTATCCTTCTCGCCCCAGGGCCTTGAGGGCGGCCGTTGGGACCGCGGCAACGTATACGCCGCTGGCTACATGCCTGTATCGGGCGACATTACCGGTGGTGACGGTGCCTATGAGCTGGGCGAGTTCCGCCTGTGGGACGCCGGTTTTGACTTCTATGCTCCGCAGGAGTTCACGGCCGAGGACGGTCGCCACATTCTGATCGGCTGGATGGGCATGCCCGATGAGCCGACCTATGGCAACGCACCCACCGTGGTGTGCGGCTGGCAGCACTGCATGACGGTGCCGCGCGAGCTTACGGCTGGTGACGGCGGCGTGGTACTGCAGCAGCCGGCGCGTGAGATCGAGCGCCATTATGCCTCGGTGCGTGTGGGGGAGGGCTCGCTGGAGGTTTCCGGCGATACCTGCTTTGACGTTGTTGTTGACGGTGTCGACGATGCGTTCACCGCGACCGTTGATGGCGAGCTGAAGCTGGCGTTTGTGCCCGCCAATGGCGAGCTGCCCGCGCGCTTTGAGATGCGATTTACCGATGAGGGTCGCGCTTCTGCCGGCTGTGGTCGCACCGTGCGCTGGGAGCCCGTCGACGAGGTTCGTAACGTGCGCATTGTTGGCGATGTCTCGTCGGTCGAGGTGTTTGTGAACGATGGCTCGCTCGTGTTTTCGACGCGCATCTATCCCGAGGCCTATGGCGTGACCGTTGACGCTCCGGGCGCGAATGTGACCTACCACGCGCTCAACATCTAGGCGATTCGTCGCATATCGGCGCTATACTGCAGCCGTTGCCCACGATTCGGGGAACACCCGCATCGTGGGTTTTTGTTTTGAAGGGAAGGTGCCTTATGGATGTGCGGCAGCTAGAAGAGGCCTGGGCTGTAAGGGCCGGCGCGCGTGAGGCGCGGTTGCTTGCGGCCTCGCATGTGCCGGCGGCGCTGTCTCTGTTGGGGGTTGTGCGTCCCGGTGACCGCCTGGTGGCCTTTGCGGACGACTTTGCCGATGCGTTTGCGAGCGGCTTTGATTGCTGCGATGTCGCGCTGGTGGGCTCGCCGTCCGCCGAGACGTTTGCCGCTGCGTCCGAGGGCTTTGATGCTCCGTTTGATGCCGAGGTGCCGCACCTGTGGTGGTTCGTCAACTCCATCGGCGGGTTTGGTCTTCGCGTGCCCGATCTCCGCGCTCTGGGTCGCGCGGCTCGCGAGGCACGTGCGCTGCTCGTGGTGGATAACACCGTGGCTTCCATCTTTGGCTGCGATCCTTTGCGTTTGGGTGCCGTGCTGTCGCTTGAGGCACTCGATCGCGTGTGCGCCGGTAAGGCTCCGCGCAAGCTCGTTGCCGCTTCGGTCGCGCGCTCGCAGCTCAAGCGCCATCGTGTGGATGCTGCTGCCGAGTGCGCGCACGCGTTGTTTGCGGGCTACGGTGCTTTGGCGCTCGACCTTTCTACCGAGGATGCCGACGTGCTGGAGCGCGGGCTTTCCACGCTCGACGCCCGCATGCAGGCACACTTCGACCGTGCCCGTGCGCTGGCCGAGTATCTGGCCGCCAACGAGATGGTGCGCAACGTGCGCTATCCCGGGCTGAGCTCGCATCCCGATCATGCTATTGCGACGGGAATCCTCGAGCATGGCTTTGGTCCGGCAGTTGAGTTTGACCTTATCGAGCGTAGCTCAGGCGAGCTGTTCGATGCTTTGCCCGGGGAGTTTCGCACATCGCCTGCCGGCGGCGCAACGACGCGCCTTTCGGCCCCAAGCGGCAAACAGGGGAACACTATCCGCCTCTTCGCCGGCACCGACGATCCCTTGATCGTGGCCGCCACCCTAGACAATGCCCTCCGATGATTATTCTGGGACGGGGATTAAAAAATCATTAGGTACACAATGATTTTTTAATCCCCGTCCCAGAATAATCATCTATGGTGACCGACCAGCTAAAAAAGCCCCGTCCTAAATTGGCTACTCTTTGATGCTGGCGATGAGGGCGTCGGCTTTGGTGGCAATGACTTCATTGATGTCGGCCTGCAGCTCCTCGTAGACCGCTATGGCTCGCTCGCCGGCGGGGGTCAGGGTGGACCCGCGGGCGCCGTCGCGCTCGATGAGCTTGCAGCCCAGCTGTCCTTCCGCCTCGTTCACAATGCGCCAGGCCTTGGAATACGCCATTCCCATGCTCTTGGCGGCGCGGTTGAGCGAGTGCTCGCGGGCGATACCCTGCAGCAGCAAGACGCAGCCGTGGCCGAACACGCCCGGCAGATCTTTGTCGCACGACTGAATGACCAGTTTTGCCGTCGTCTTGTACTCCATGCGCTCCACGTCTCTCCGCTAAAGTGTTTGCTGGGCAAACGCAAAGCCTGCGTCAAACCCTCGTGTGCTCTTCTTAAATCATGCATTGTAGCAGTCAAAGTGCGTTAAGATACTTCCCCAGTATTGGGCGCCCAAGGTTGGGCTGGGTCCTACGAGGCCTGCAGCCGACCGGTCGCATGGATAAAGGAGAAACATGGCTACGTTCTTTCCCGGTGAGTCCCACACGTTTTCGGAGTATCTGCTGGTCCCTGGTTACTCGTCCTCGCAGTGCATCCCCAACAACGTCTCTCTTAAGACGCCGCTAACCCGCTTTAAGCGCGGTGAGAAGCCGGCAATCACCCTGAACATCCCCATGGTTTCCGCCATCATGCAGTCCGTCTCGGGCGTCGATATGGGTGTCGCGCTCGCTACCGAGGGTGGCCTGTCCTTCATTTACGGTTCCCAGAGCGCCGAGTCCGAGGCCGCTATGGTCAAGGCCGTCAAGGATCACAAGGCCGGTTTCGTTCAGTCCGATTCCACGCTGACCCCCGACATGACCATGGAGCAGGTCATCGAGCTCAAGGAGAAGACCGGTCACTCCACCATGCCGGTTACCGACGACGGCACTCCCAAGGGTAAGCTCCTGGGCATCGTCACCAGCCGTGACTATCGCCCCAGTCGCGATGACCACCAGACGAAGGTCTCCGAGTTCATGACCCCGCGTGAGCAGCTCATCGTGGGCGACAAGAACATCAGCCTCAAGGTTGCCAACGACGTCATCTGGGACAACAAGCTTAACGCCCTGCCTATCGTCGACGACAACGATCACCTTATGGGCATCGTCTTCCGCAAGGACTACGACAGCCACAAGACCAACCCCAACGAGCTACTCGATAACGACAAGCGCTACATGGTCGGCGCCGGTATCAACACCCGCGACTATGCCGAGCGCGTGCCGCTGCTCATCGAGGCCGGTGCCGACGTTCTGTGCATCGACTCCTCCGAGGGCTTCAGCGAGTGGCAGAAGCGCACCATCGAGTGGATCCGCGCCAACTATGGCGAGGACGTTAAGGTCGGCGCCGGTAACGTCGTCGACGCCGAGGGCTTCCGCTTCCTTGCCGACTGCGGTGCCGACTTCATCAAGGTCGGTATCGGCGGCGGTTCCATCTGCATTACCCGCGAGACCAAGGGCATTGGCCGCGGCCAGGCCACCGCGCTGATCGACGTCTGCCGCGCTCGTGACGAGTACTACGAGGAGACCGGTGTCTACGTGCCCGTGTGCTCCGACGGCGGCATCGTCTACGACTACCACATGACGCTCGCCCTTGCCATGGGTGCCGACTTCATGATGCTGGGCCGCTACTTCGCCCGCTTCGATGAGAGCCCGACCGAGCGCGTCAACGTGAACGGCCAGTACATGAAGGAGTACTGGGGCGAGGGTTCTGCGCGTGCCCGCAACTGGCAGCGCTACGACCTGGGCGGCGCCGCGAAGCTCAGCTTCGTCGAGGGCGTCGACTCCTACGTTCCCTACGCCGGTTCCCTCAAGGACGGCGTGGGCGGCACGCTCTACAAGGTTAAGTCCACGATGTGCAACTGCGGTGCTCTCTCGATCCCCGAGCTCCAGGAAAAGGCACGTCTAACGCTGGTCAGCTCCACCTCCATCGTCGAAGGCGGCGCCCACGATGTAGTCGTGAAGGATTCTCAGCATTCCGTATCTTATCGATAAGGTAAGAGCCTCACATAAAGGTTGAGTTTCAACCACGTTATTTAGATAAAGCGAGATGCCCGCAAGTCGCAGGCATCTCGCTTGTCGTATTTGCTATCATCAGTCAAGTTAACCTTAGGGTCGGTCGGCTTAGCTTTGTTCGCTACAAGTTCCGCACGCAAAGAAGAGCACTTAATGTGCTCTTCGTCTTGCGCAGGACTGTCCGCAGTAGCGAACAAAGCTAAGCCGACCGACCCCAGCTAAGATTAAAGGAGCTGATATGTGCGATTGCACAGATCATAAGGACGAGATTCCTGTCTACGACGCGCAGGCCATTGAGTCCAGGTGGATGAAGGCCTGGGAGGACTCCAACCTCTTTGCCGTCGACACCGACGACAGCAAGCCCAAGAAGTACGTGCTCGAGATGTTCCCGTATCCGTCGGGCGACCTGCACATGGGCCATGCGCGCAACTATACCATCGGCGATGCCATGGCCCGTCAGGCCCGCATGCGCGGCTACGACGTGCTGCATCCCATCGGCTTTGACGCCTTTGGCCTGCCCGCCGAGAACGCCGCCATCAAGCACAACACGCAGGCTGCCGCTTGGACGTATAAGAACATGGACCAGGCGCTCGCCACGATGAAGCGCATGGGCTTCTCCTACGATCTGGATCGCATGGTCAAGACCTGCAGCCCCGACTACTACCGCTGGGGTCAGTGGATCTTTGAGAAGATGTGGGAAAAGGGCCTGGTCTACCGCAAGAAGAACCCGGTCAACTGGTGCCCCACCTGCAAGACCGTTCTGGCCAACGAGCAGGTCACCGAGGGTAAATGCTGGCGCTGCGGCACCGAGCCCGAGAAGCGCGACCTTGAGCAATGGTACTTCAAGATCACCGAGTACTCCCAGGAGCTGCTCGACGATCTGGAGAAGCTCCCCGGCTGGCCCGAGCGCGTCAAGCAGATGCAGGCCAACTGGATCGGTCGCTCCGAGGGCGCCGAAGTCGACTTTACCCTGTGCGACCAGGATGGCGAGCCCATCGAGGGCGACGAGGGTAAGATCACCGTCTTCACCACGCGTGCCGATACGCTCTTTGGCGTGTCCTTCTTTGTCCTGGCTCCCGAGTACGCCGGCCTGCATGAGCTCGTCGAGGGCACGGAGTACGAGGAGGCCGTCACCAAGATCGTCGAGGACTCCAAGCATATCTCTGCCGTCGAGCGTGCCCAGGGAACCCTCGAGAAGCATGGTGCCTTTACGGGCCGCTACGTGGTGAACCCCGTCAACGGCGAGAAGGTCCCCGTGTGGGTTGCCGATTATGTCGTTGCCGACTATGGCACCGGCGCCGTCATGGCCGTTCCCTGCGGCGACCAGCGCGACTTTGAGTTTGCCCGCAAGTACGACCTGCCGATCGTGCCGATCATCCTGGACGATGACGATCGCGCTGCCGTCGAGGCCAGCGGCGAGACCATCGATACCTTCCATGCCGAGACCGTCGACTGGGATTGCGCTCACGCTGCCGAGGGCACGCTCGTCCAGTCGGGCAAGTACACTGGTATGCGCGGCGGCAAGCACTCCGAGGGCGAGGCTGCGATCGTGGCCGACCTCGAGGCCATGGGTTGCGGCCGTCGCAAGGTCGAGTTCCGTCTGCGCGACTGGCTCATCAGCCGCCAGCGTTATTGGGGCAACCCCATCCCGGCTATCCACTGCGAGCACTGCGGCATCGTGCCCGTGCCCGAGGATCAGCTGCCGGTGACGCTGCCCGAGAACCTGGACCTGGGCGCCGGCGAAACCCTTGCCGAGTGCAAGGAGTTCTACGAGACCACCTGCCCGGTCTGCGGCCGCCCGGCCAAGCGCGAGACCGATACCATGGACACCTTCACCTGCTCCAGCTGGTATTACCTGCGCTATACCGATCCGCACAACACCGACCTGCCCTTCTCCCGAGAGGCCGCTGACCGTTGGATGCCCGTCGATAACTACATCGGCGGCATCGAGCACGCCATTCTGCACCTGCTCTACAGTCGCTTCTTTACCAAGGCGCTGCGCGACCTGGGCCTGCTGAGCGTGGATGAGCCCTTCACCAACCTGCTGTGCCAGGGCATGGTCAAGGACGAGAACGGCGACACCATGTCCAAGTCCAAGGGCAATGTCGTGCCCCCGAGCTCGGTCATCGAGCCCTACGGCGCCGACACCATGCGTTTGGCGATCCTGTTTATCGCCCCGCCCGAGAAGGACTTCGACTGGGATCCCAAGGCCGTTGAGGGCGCCAACCGCTTCATCAAGCGCGCCTGGCGTATCGTTTGGCAGCTCGTCCAGTCCGGCGACGCCAACGTGGCCTTCGACAAGTCCGCGCTCGATGAGGTTGCTATGAAGCTCTATCGCGAGCGTCACCGCACCATCGCCAAGTGCACCGAGGACTTCGACCGCGGCCAGTTCAACACCGCCATCTCGGCCGTCATGGAGCTCGTCAACGCGGCGAGCGCCTACCTCAATGCCACTGAGGGTACCGCCCGCGACAAGGCGCTGTGCTACGGCGTGGCCAAGGATATCGTGAGCGTGCTGGCGCCCATCTGCCCGTTCTGGGCCGACGAGCTGTGGCACGAAGCGCTCGGCTGCGAGGGCAACGCCTATACCGCTGCCTGGCCCGAGTTCGACCTGGCCGAGTCCATCGAGGACACGGTGCAGATCGTCGTTCAGGTACTCGGCAAGGTCCGCGGCCGCATCGACGTCTCCCGCGATGCCTCCAACGAGGAAATGCAGGCTGCTGCCGAGGCCGCCGTCGCCAAGTGGCTCGAGGGCAAGACGGTCGTCAAGGCCATCTGCGTGCCCGGCAAGCTTGTCAACCTGGTGGTCAAGTAAGCACTGCGCGCTTAACTGACGCATAAAAGACGAGGGGCGATCCGGTTGGGTCGTCCCTCGTTTTTCATGTACCTGCCCTGATGTCTGCGGTCAATTGTCCTATTCTTGTGGAGAAGCTGTGCGCACGCTGACCTGCAGATTCGTACTGTGCTTGCACGTTTCCGCAGGTATTGGTATAGTTTGCTTGCAAATGAAGTTGTAATTGAAAGAAGTGGGGTTTCGGCCCCGCTTCTTTTTTGTATGGATGGAGGTGCCGCAATGGTCAAGACCAAGACCGAGCAGGCGATCATCGACGCGCTCGAGGCCGTCGCTCCCCAGCACGATGTCGATATTGTCGACGTTGAGCTCGTGGGCGCCACCAAGGCCCCCTGCGTGCGTGTGCGTATCGAGGGTGCCGAGGGTCAGAGCCTGTCGCTCAACGACGTCACGGCCAATACCAAGTGGGTCGGCGACGTGATCGAGGAGCTCGACCCCATTTCTTCGAGCTACACGCTCGAGGTGTCGAGCCCGGGTATGGCGCGCCCGCTGCGCCGCCCGAGTGACTTTGCCCGCTTTGTGGGCGAGAACTGCGAGCTCACCTCCACCGCCACCGAGGGCCGTCGCAAGTACTCCGGCAAGATTGCCGCCGCGACCGAGACGAATGTGACCCTCGAGCTCGAGGACGGCGAGTCCGTTACCCTCGATTTCTGTGATATTAAAAAGTGCAAGTTGAAGCCCACCTACGACTTCAAGCCCGCGAAGGAAGGAAACTAACATGGCAGCATCCGACATGATGTCCGCCCTGATGGAGCTTTGCCAGGATAAGCACATCGACCAGCTCTACCTGATCGACCGCCTGGAGCAGTCGCTCGCCAAGAGCTACGCCGAGATCTTGCATCTTGACTGGGGCGCCAAGGTGACCATCGACCGCACCACCGGTAAGATTTACGTTTACCGCCTGGAGCCGATCGACGATTCCATGGACGAGGAGGGCAACTTCACCGAGTTCGAGGAGATCGACGTCACCCCCAAGAACACGAGCCGCATCGCCGCCCAGCACGCCAAGGCCGAGATCAACGCCATCGTGCGCAACTCCGCCCGCGAGCAGATCTACGAGGAGTTCTCCGGCCGTATCGGTGACCTCATCAGCGGTACCGTGCTGCAGTCCACGCCCGACTTCACGATCGTCAAGATCCGTGATGGCGTCGAGGCCGAGCTGCCGCATTTTGACCAGCGCCGTTACGAGAACGAGCGCAACGAGCGTCCGATGGGCGAGCGCTACCTGCACAACCAGCACATCAAGGCTGTGATTATCGACGTCCGCGATCCCAACTCCACCCCTGTCTCTTATACACATCTGACGCTGCCGACGACTTAATAGGTGTAG
>UQOJ01000030.1 GCA_900542635.1 uncultured Collinsella sp. | reverse complement strand
ACCGCAGGAAGCTTGGATACGCCTAGGCGCGGTCCAAGAAATCGTCCGCACCCCCTTTTAGCGTCGTCAGAGCCAAAACGGGGGCCGTTCCATGCTTCGGTTAACTGATAAAGACCTTTACCTTGCTGAATACTCGCGATTTTGCACGTCGCTACAGGGGGTACCCTTGCTTACGGCAGAATATGAAAGCCGAGCGAGGCGATATCCTTGGCAAAGCCGCGGACGGTGTCGAGCGAGACCTCGTACGGGTCGCGGCCGATGTTCTTGCGCTTGGCCAGGATGCTGTTGGGCACCGTGATGATCTGGCAACCACAGGCCTCGGCCTGGTAAATGTTGATGAGCTCGCGCGTGGACGCCCACAGGACCTCACAGTTGGGCTTGGCGGCGGCCTTCTTGACCGACTCCGTCATAAACGGAATGGGGTCGACGCCGGTATCGGCGATACGGCCGGCAAAGAGCGAGATGATGGACGGCGTCTCGGCGTCAACGGCTTCGACCATCTCATCGACCTGCGCAGGCGTAAAGATGGTAGTGACGTTGACCTTGATGCCGTCGGCGGAAAGCTTGCGGACCAGCTCGGCGGTGGACTCGCCCTTGGTGGTCACGCACGGAATCTTGACGTAGACGTTCTCGGCCCAGGTAGCGATCTCGCGCGCCTCGACCTCCATGGTCTCGACGTCGTCGGCAAAGACCTCAAACGAGACGGACACATCGGTGATGTGGGTCAAGACCTCTTTGGCAAACGCACGGTAATCCGTCACGCCGCCCTTCTTCATAAGGGACGGGTTGGTCGTGAAACCCTGAACGTTGCCGTTCTCGTACATGTCGAGCATGCCCTCGAGGTTTGCACCGTCAGCGAACACCTTGATTGCCATCTGCCTGATTCCTTTCGTTAGCATACGGCCGATAAACTGCTAAACACTTTACCTACGTTTATCAAGGCGTGAACTGCGGTTTTTTATCTTCTCGGCGAACGGTATAAACACCTCAGTGTTTGGATTGATAAATCGATTGAGCATGCAAAAGCAAAGAGTCGCAGTTTGAGCAAACGTCAGAACGCGGGATTCATTAGATGAGGCCGAAATGCTGCATCGCCGTGACGGTGCCGTCGTGTGCGACATCGTCGGTCACGTAGTCGGCGACCGCCTTGACCTCGGGCATGGCGTTGCCCATGGCCACGGCCGTCTCGACAGCAGCGAGCATACCCAGATCGTTGCCGGAATCACCAAAGCCAAAGGTGCGCGCGTTGCCGGTGCGACCCAGGTATTCCAGCGCTCGCGCCACTCCCACGCCCTTGTCAATGCCCTTGGGGCTCAGCTCGCGATTCTGACCACCGGTGTTGCACAGCTCAAACTCGCAATCGATAAAGCCATCATCGTTGGCTACGCGAGCCAGGTCACTCGCGACGATGCCTACCTTGCCCACGCGCAGACGGCCGTCGACGCGCATTTCCTCGGTGCTGTGCACCACAGAAGTGCCGATCAGAGACGACCGCTCAACACCCGCGGGTTCCAGGGCAAAAGTAGCCACGTTGGTCTCGAAAAAGGCCTCAATCCCTGCCGCGGCCATACGGCGCGCAAGCTCCTCGATAACGTCCTCGTCAAAGCAGTCCTCATACACCACGCGGCCCTCGACCTCGAGCGTGGCGCCCGCCATGGCAACGACGCCCGCGGGGTCGAGCGCACGCAAGCTATCGGCGATGAGCCACAGGGGGCGACCCGTGCAGATAAACGCCTTGTGTCCCGCGTCGCGCAGACGATGAAACGCCTCGACGACCGCCTGCGAGGGGCGAACCGCCGAAAAGTCCTTGTCGGTCATGTTGTCGGGATCGAACGACGTCAGCGTGCCGTCCACGTCAAAAAAGAGCACAGCGGGTTCGGGACACGCATCAATCATATGGGTTCCTTTCGAGGATAAGGGCAAACGAAGCATCCATCATATAATGGAGCGACGCAACCAGAGAGGTCACCCATGGAATTTTACGCAAGCTGCCCCGAAGGCTTTGAGTCCGCACTCGCCGATGAGCTTAAACGCCTCGGGCTTTCGCATGTTCGCCGGCTGAAGGGCCGCGCCACGTTTGAGGGCGAGCTCGAAGAAGGCTACCGCGCCTGTCTGTGGTCGCGCCTAGCGAGCCGCGTGTTTGCGGTGCTCGGGCGCTTTGAGGCGCAGGATGCCGATGAGCTGTACGATAGCGTTTACGACATCGCCTGGGAGAACATCGTCCGCCCCGGCGCCACCATTGCCATCACCGCCCGCGGCGTGACCGAGCAGCTGCGCAACACGCGCTTCTCGGCCCTGCGCGCCAAGAACGCGCTGTGCGACCGTCTGGCCGAGACCACGGGCCGTCGCGCCGATGTCGACGCTGCCGATCCCGACGTTCACCTGTTGCTTTCGCTGCGCCAGCGCCGCGCGAGCATCAGCCTGGACCTTTCGGGCGACCCACTGTTCAAGCGCCTGCCGCCCGCGGCGACCCGTGCCGGCGAGGGTGCGCACGTGTTGCGCCCCGACTACGCCGCCCTGGTGCTGGCGCAGGTCGGCTGGACCGCACTGTGCGAGCGCGAGTTGACGGCCGACGATTACGAGAATGAAGCCCTTCCCACGCTAATCGATGCCTCGTGCGCCGGCGGCGGCCTGCTGCTGGAAGCCGTGAACATTCTGACCGACCGCGCCCCGGGCGCCGCACGCGAGCGCTGGGGCTTTGAGGGCTGGCAGCTACACGACGCCGCTCTGTGGGAGCAGCTGCTTGCCGAGGCACGCGAGCGCGAGGCGGCAGCGCGCGAGCGCCAGGCGCGCATCGTGGCCATGGACATTGACCCCACCGCCCGCAAGATCGCCGAGCGCATGGTCAAGTGTGCCGGCTACAAGCGCTTTGTCGATTTTTGCGCCGCTAAGTCCGCCACCGTGCTGGACCACGCGGGCACTGTCGCCGGTGCCGCCCTCGTCGCGGATACGACCGAGACACCGCTTTCACTCATGCACGATGCCATGACGCTCATCGGCGAGCTGCGCCGCGCCCCCGAGCTCGCTTCGGCGCCGGTCGCCGCGCTCACCCGCGACGGATTGCTGGCCCGCGCGCTCCACGCCGAGCCCAAGCGCTCGATCGCCGTCATGCCCAACAACGAGGAGGCGGCTATTGAGGTTTGGCCCTCGCTCGACCACGCCGCCGCGGCATTTGAAGCAGCGATCAGCGCAGATGCCGAGGAACAGACCGCAGACGCTCATGACGAAGCCGCCGATACCCTCATGCCCGAACCTGCCGCCACGCTCGACCTGGGCGACGGCAAGCCGCTGCCCGTGCTCATTCCCGAGTCTGAGCAGTTCGCCAACCGCCTGCGCAAGAATGCCCGCCTGCGCCGCAAGTGGGCCAAGCGCGAGGGCGTGAGCTGCTACCGCGTCTACGATGCCGACCTGCCCGACTACTCCGCCGCCATCGACCTGTACGAGGGCTGCCCGCAGACGCCGGGCCGCTGGCTCGTCATCGCCGAATACGCCGCACCCAAGACCATCGACCCCGCGCTTGCCCAGGCCCGCATGCTCGACATCTTGGCCATCGCGCCGCGTATTCTTGATGTTCCGGCCGAGCACGTGCACGCCAAGGCCCGCATGCGTTCGCGCGGCGGCTCGCAGTACGGCAAGCAGGGCGCCGGCAAGGGCGGCTCGGGCGAGCGCGCCAACATCGCGCGCCGTCGCCTGCCGCTCATCGAAGAGGGTGGACTCACCTTTGCCGTCAACTTTGACGACTATTTGGATGTGGGCATCTTCCTAGACCACCGCGTCACCCGCAACCTGGTGCGCGAGCACGCCAAGCAGGCGCGCCGCTTCCTCAACCTGTTCGCCTACACCGGTACCGCCACCTGCTATGCGGCAGACGGCGGCGTCGAGGAGACCGTGACGGTCGACCTTTCCAACACCTACCTGGACTGGGCCGAGCGCAATATGCGCCAGAACGGCTTTGTTGGTCCGCAGCATCATTTTGTGCGCGACGACGTGCTCGCCTGGATTCGCGACCAGCGCCAGACGCGCAACCGCTGGGACCTGATCTTTGTCGACCCGCCCACGTTCTCGAACTCATCCAAGATGGGCCGCCGCACCTGGGATGTCCAGCGCGACCATGTTGAGCTTTTGGCCGGCGTATCGCGCCTGCTCGCACGGGGCGGCCACGCCATCTTTAGCTGCAACCTGCGTGGCTTCCGCCCCGAGACGCGCAAGCTCGCGCGCGCGGGCGTCGTGTTGGAGGACATTACGGCGCAGACCATCCCCGAGGACTTCGCGCGCAACCAGAAGGTGCACCATTGCTATATCGTACGCCGACTGCCCATCGAGGACGCCATGGCCGAGGTCGGCTTTAGCGCCGGGGAGATTGCCGAGCGAACCGAGGAGCTGCGCAGCCCCGAGGCGCGCAAGCCTCGTGCAGCAGCGCCCGCGCCCGCGCAGGCCGGCAACGGCAAATCAAACTTTGCCGGCAAACCCTCCTCTGCCGGCAAGCCCAAAAAGAAGAAGTTCTACGCCAGCAAGCCCAAGGGCAGATAACAAAGTTGCGGTGGAATACGGACTGTTTTGCCTGGAATTAGGTATATTTAGACCGTATTTCACCGCAACTCATATTGAGATGGTGGTTGGCGATCTAGCCTTGGGTGACCAGTCGGTAACCGATGCCCACGTGCGTTTGGATATAGCGCGGATGCGCGGGGTCGGACTCGATCTTCTTGCGCAGCGTGCCCATAAAGACACGCAGGCTCGCCAGGTCGCTCTTAGTTGCCGTGCCCCAAATCTCGTGCAGGATAAACTGGTGCGTCAGCACCTTGTCGGCGTTATGCGCCAGCAGGCACAGGAGCTTGTACTCGATCGGCGTCAAATGCAGTTCCTCGCCATCCATCGTGGCGATGCCGGCATCAAAATCGATATGCAACTCGCCGGTATCGAACGAGCCCTCGGAGGCAACGCCGCCCGTTTGCGCATACGAGAGACGCCTGAGCGTCGTGCGAATGCGCGCAAGCAACTCCTCGACCGAAAACGGCTTGGTCAGGTAGTCGTCGGCACCGGCATCAAGTGCGCGGATCTTGTCCGCGTCCTCGCTGCGCGCCGAGACCACAATAATCGGCATGCCCGACCATGCGCGCACCGACTCCACTACCTTGACGCCGTCCATATCGGGCAGGCCCAAATCGAGCAGCACAATGCTCGGCGCTTGCGATGAGGCGGCGGCGATAGCGGCATGGGCGGTCTCCACGGCCATATGACGCAAGCCGTGCGCCTCGAGCGCGGCAACGATAAGATTGCGAACGGCGGGGTCGTCCTCAACGACCAAGATGAGCGGTTTTACGGCAGAGTTCGGCACGACGCTACTCCTTATCAAACGAAACATCGGCGACGGGAAGCTCAATCGTAAAGACCGAGCCGTGCGGGTCCGCCGCGGCAACCTCTATGCTACCGCCATGCGCCAGCGCAATGGACCGGCAGAGCGAAAGCCCCAGGCCCACACTACGGTGGCTGTCGGCCAGGCCATGGTTGACGGTATAGAACGACTCAAAGATGCGCTCGCGATCCTCGGGTGCGATGCCCGGACCATCATCGGCCACCGAGCACGCCACGCGTCCATCGTCGACGCTAATCGAAATCATGATATGCGAGCCTGCGGGTGTATAGGTGATAGCGTTATTCACCAGATTGACCACCAGCTGCACCATCAGGCGCGCATCGACGTTGACGAGCGCCGGCTCATCGCACGCCACCACCTTAAGGTCGTGCTCGCGCACGGCAGGGTTCACGTGGCGCAGCGCCTCCTCGACGATATCGTCCATGAGCTCGAGCGTGGTCGACAGGCGCATACCGCCACCCTCGAGCTTGGTGATGGCGAGCAGGTTCTCGACGGTGGCGTTGAGCCATTGCGCATCCGAGCGAATGGACAGGAGCAGGCCGCGGCGCGTCTGGGCATCGAGCACGGCGGTGCCGGTCGAGCCCTGGTCGAGCAGGACATCGGCATTGCCCGAAATACTGGTGAGCGGCGTACGCAGATCGTGCGAGATGGAGCGCAGCAGGTTGGCGCGCAGCTGTTCGTTTTTGGCAAGCACCGCCGCCTCCTCGCGGGCCTCCATGGCGCGGGCGCGATCGAGTGCCAGCTCGCCTTCGCTCACGATGGCATCGGCAAGTGTTCGCTCCTCGTGCGTCAGCACGTCGGGCTCGGCAACGATAGCCAGCACGCCCACCACCGAGGCGGGGTCGCCCGAGCGCGCGAAGCCGTCGCCTGTGCGAACCGTCAGGTAGATGCCATAAAACGCCGAGCCGCCAAACGTGGCGTCGAGCGGCGTTCCCACATAGGCGGACGCCGAGAGCCGCGGCGGCATCTGCGGCGCCAGTTCGTGCACCGGTGCGGCATCGCCCACGGCCGTGTATGTCGCACGCGGCAGCAGGTCATCGCCCTCGGCATCGGCGCTGTACCACACGACCGGACAGCCCGAAAGACGCGCCAGCTGCGTTGCCATGGCGTGAACGATCTGCTGCTCGTCGGCGCACCGCTGCAGCATGCGGTTGGTCTCGAGCACCATATGCGTGCGGCGGTCGCTGGCGGCAGCCTGTGCCAAGGCGCGGCGCAGAGCCAACGCAATCGAGCTCGACACAAGCGAGACCACGAACATGATGAAGAACATGCCGGGATAGCCGCGGTCGATAAGCGACAGCGAGTAGCGCGGGTCGACAAACAAGAAGTTGTAGAGCGCCACGGCGGCAGCCGAGCTCAGCAAGCAATACAGGCGACTCCAGGTAAAGAATGCGCACAGCTGAACGGCGAACACATAGACGATCATGATGCTCGGCGCGAGACCCGGATGGTCGAGCAGCGCGCCCACAATCGTCGCCGCGACCAGCAGCCCCGCCGATACGCAGGCGTCATACAGAGGAGTGCGGCGCGTCAGCGTTGTGCGCCTCCACCAAAAGCTATCGGCAATATCGCCGTCCGTACGGACGCCCATCAGTGCCCCGCCCCTCTCTCAAAAACAAAAACCACCACAAGGGACAGGCACCTTTGTGGTGGTTTCCCTTGTGGTGGTTCCAAGTGTAAAGCCTTTGCAGCCTGCGGTCGCTAGACAAACAGCACGTGCGCGAGCAGGGCACACACGCACACCGCTCCAAATACCAGCGCCACGATCGAGATCACGCGGTCGGCCATGTCCATGTTGGCACGATTCGTAAAGAACCGATCTTCGGCGGCGTCGGCGCGCGCCTCACGCACCATTTCGACCACCGCCTCACGGCCATCGAGCGCCTTTGTATCCATGTTTACCTCCCCGGCCTCATGCTTATCCATCAAAAACCAACTCCGTGTAGCCGCCGACGTCTACGGCCGCTCGTTGGGGGCCAGGCGCTGCATCTTGTTCACGGCCTTGAACTTGGTGAACAGCGGCACGTACTCAAAGCTCACGTTGGAGTTCTCCAGGCCGTACCAGCGTGCAGGCGTGCCGGCAGCGCGGCGGATGATGTACTTGAGCGTGATGGCCGTACGCTCGCTCGGCTCCACATCGCTTTCGGGCGCCAGAAGCTTACGGATCAGGACGAACTTGAACGTACCGATGTTACCCGGATCTTTGTAAACCGAGTAGTCATGCGTCTGCGCCGGCAGCTCGCCGGTGGCAGCCAGGTCCTGAACGACCTGACGCAGGTAGGCATTGACGCGCTGGTTGATCTTGTAGCCCAGGTACAGATGCACGCGGAACACGTAGTCGGTGCCGAACGTCTCGACCGAATAGGCAAAGGTGTGCGGTTCGTCCATGGTCTCGACATTCACAAACCACCAGGCGCGAGCGCGCTTGGGATGCTTGTCCAAGATCGAGTAGACGATATCACGGTCGATGTAGTCGGTATGGGTGTCCTTGGTCAGGTACACGATGTTGTCGCTCATGCGCTCGTAGCGATCGTCATCGCGCAGGCGCTTGAGCTGCGGCAGGTAGCTGCGCAGCGGCAGCAGCGTAAACTGGCGCTGCTCGACCGCCGTGCCGTTGTACCAGCACACCATAATGCCCATGATGAGTGCAGCCATGAGGATGGTGAAGTAGCCGCCGTGGAAGAACTTGGTGAGCGAGCTCACGAAGAAGAAGCCTTCGAGCAAAAGGAAGAAGGCCGCGAAGATCCACGGAGCAACCTTGAGCTTGCGCTCCTCGTGCAGGTAGAAGAAGAGCAGCAGCGTCGTGCACATCATAGTCAGCGTAATGGCAAGGCCGTAGGCGGCTTCCATATGCGCCGAGTTCTGGAACAGCAGCACCACGATGACGCAGCCGACAAGCATGACGTTGTTGACCATGGGGATGTAGAGCTGGCCCTTGGTCTCGGCAGGGTAGAAGACCTGCATGTGCGGCATGAGGTCCAGACGGCTGGCCTCGGACACCAGCGAAAACGCGCCGGTGATGAGCGCCTGCGAGGCAATGATGGCCGCGACGGTGGAAAGGCCGACGGCAAAGGGACGCAGGCCCGGGGCGAGCATCTGGTAGAACGGGTTGAGATCGGCAATGCCCATGAGCTCGGGGTTGGCAGCGTTGTTCATAAGCCAAGCGCCCTGGCCCATATAGGACAGCAGCAGGCAGCACTTAACGAACGGCCAGGTAGCGTAGATATTGCCGCGGCCGACGTGGCCCATGTCGGAGTAGAGCGCCTCGGCACCGGTGGTGGCGAGGAAGCAGCTGCCCAGAATCATGATGCCCGCGTGGTTGTTGGGGCTCAACAAAAAGGCGATGCCGCGGAGCGGGTTGAGGCACAGCAGCACGGCGGGGTGCTGTAAGACAAAGAACAGACCCGTGCCGCCCAGGAATAGGAACCACAGCGTCATGATGGGGCCAAAGGCGTGACCGATCTTGGCCGTACCGATGCGCTGTACCAAGAAGAGCACGATGATGATGGCGAGCGTAATGGCGACGACGCGGCCCTGGTCATCGCCCAGCACGGCATGAACCGCCGGGATAGTGCGCAGGCCCTCGATGGCCGTGGTAACGGTAACGGCCGGCGTCAGGATGCCGTCGGCGAGCAACGCGGCGCCACCCAGCATGGCGGGGATGATAAGCCACTTGCCGCAACGCTTGACCAGGCTGTACAGGGCAAAGATGCCGCCCTCGCCATGGTTATCGGCGCGCAGCGAGATGAGCACATACTTGATGGTGGTCAGCAGCGTGACCGTCCACACGACAAGGGAGAGCGCGCCGAGCACGAACTCCTCCGTGACGCTTCCGATGCCGCCGTTGCCGGCAACGAGCGCCTTGGTTACATACATAGGGCTGGTGCCGATATCGCCGTACACCACGCCCAGCGTGACGAGCATCGCCGAGATGCTCACAGGAATCGCAGCGTGCGAGGCTGCCTCCTTGGCCTTTTGTTCCATAAGCCGGTTTCCTCCCAACTTTAATGTTCGAAGGGATTATAGGTAATCGGCCCATGTTTTAATGCACTGTTTTCCCAGCTAGATAAAGATTTATACAGTCTTTAGGCCACCGCGGCGATATGAAGTGTGACAAAGGGACTATCCCCTTGTCACATTCGTCATTTTCCGAGCCAGTTTTTGAACCACCACTCCATGGAGCGGCTCATCTCGGCCATAAAGGGGCTCGTGTGCTTGCGGGTGTAGATATCCACGACGCGCTCCCCCACCTCGCGGGCGTGCGGGCGAAACATCGCATCCATCTCGGCCACCTGCGCATCCATAGTCGCGGCATCCGCACGGCAGTAGCGCTCCTCGTGCACCAGGTTCACCACGGGGTGCGCGATTGCCGGGCGCTCCTTACGGGGCGTGCCGATGATGAGCATCGACAGCGGCATGGTATAGGGCGGCAGATCGAGCAGCGCGGCAACTTCCTCGGCGTTCTCGACGATGTCGCCGATATAGCAGCTCCCCAGCCCCAGGGCCTCGGCGGCAACCACGGCGTTTTGCGCGGCGATCACGGCATCCTGAGCCGCGATGGCAAAGTCGCCCAGACCCGGCGCGCGGCGGGGCGCCTTGCCCGTACGCTCTACAAACTCGGGCTCAAAGCAGCCCACGTGCTCAAACAGATCGATCCACTTGGCATAGTCGACCACAAATATAAGTACCCAGGGCGCCTTGGCGATCATGGGCTGGTGGTCGCACAGGTCGGCCAGGCGGTCGAGCGTTGCCTGCTCGCGGATGCTCACGATGGAATACATCATCATGGCGCCCGCCGACGGCGCGCGGCTCGCCGCATGCAAGATCGCCGCCCGCTGCTCGTCGGTCACCGCCACGGGACGGTCGTCGTCATCACGCGCGAAGGCACGCGTGGACGAGCGGTGTTCCAAGATGTCCAGCGCCGCGTTGCCCGTAGTCTCGACCGGATAGCCGCCCGCGTCCACGCCCACAGCTCCGCCGCAGTACTCGGTGCCCGTCATACAAACCTGCTCGCCCATAGCTCTATCCTCGCTAATTCTTTAAGAAGCCTTTACGTTTCCGTGTAATTCCCGTCCATTATCGCGCAGGCCGCCACTACATTGCGCCACACCGCCGCACGTGCGCGTTAATATGGCTGGTTGTTGTGCGCAGCCCGCAAATGCAGCGCATATTTAGGTAACAATCGGGTAAACCCCCGCTTTCGTAGGTTTTAAGTTTGTGAGGAGTCTCAGCATGTTCGCTGCCGCCATCTCGCTCGTCGGTCTTGCGGCGACCGTCTACCTTGTTTTGCGCGAAGCCAAGGCCATTCGCGCTCAGTCGGGCACCGTTGCCAAAAGCGCTCTTGGGTGGAGCGTCGCCTTCGGCCTGTTCCAGCTCTTTTTGACCGTCTGGGGCGCTATTGGCCTCGTCGCGCAAAACGAGCCGCTCGCCTTCGTGATGCTCATCCTGACCAACGCCATCCTCACCGGCTGCGCTTGGGCCAGCATCGCCCGCGACCGCATCGCCCCGCGCGTCTTTGCGTTCGCCGCGCCCGACGCCCCCGCCCCCACCGGCAAGCTCGCCCGCCTGCGCGGCGCCTTTGTGGGCAAACCGCTCGTCGCCGCCGTCCTGTGCCTGCTGCTCGCCGGCGTCTTTGCGCTGCTGGGCATGGAGGTATCGTCCAACCACGACTTTACCTGGGTCTACCCCCTGTGCATCCTGCTCGAGTGGGCCATCATCACCACGCTCATGGTCGGCTTGTTCTTCCTATTCCAGCGCCACGGCGCAGCCCCCGCGGTCCTGGCCTTTGCCCTCTTTATCCTGGGCATTGCCGAGTTCTTCGTTATCACGTTTAAGTCCATGCCCATCCAGCCGGGCGACCTTTCGGCCATCTCCACCGCCGCCGCGGTCGCCGGCACCGGCTACACCTTCTCCATCTCGCTGTTCTGTGTGCTGTCCATGGGCTTTACCGCCATCGCCATGCTGCTGTGCGAGTACGCTGGCCTGGTGGAACCGCACCGTCAGAAGGGCGCCGCCAACGCCAAGCGCATGCTGCTCACCAACCTGCTCGTGGCCGTGCTGTGCCTGGGCGGTGTGACCGCGCACGTCACGCTCATCGACTACTACAACACCCTCGGCATCACCGTCTACACTTGGCGCCCGCTCGAGAGCTACTGGCGCGAGGGCTACCTGCCCGCTTTCATTAGCGCAGCGCAGTCCATCAAGCCGCCCAAACCCGCCGACTACTCCGTCGACGATGCCAAGGCCACGCTCAAAAAGTACGCCAAGGCCTACGACAAGTCCGACGCGGCCAAGAGCGACGAGCGCGCCGCCGCCCAGGAGCAGTTCGACAGCGAGAAGCCCACGGTCATCGCCATCATGAACGAGACGTTCTCGGATCTGTCGATCTACCAGAACATGCGCGCCGGCTACGAGGGTCCGCAGTACTTTAAGAGCCTGTCCAACTGCCTCAGCCGCGGCAAGCTCTACGTGAGCGCCTACGGCGGCGGCACCGCCAATACCGAGTTTGAGTTTATGACCGGCAACTCCATGGCCAACCTGGGCTCGGGCGTGTACCCCTACACCATCTACAACATGGAAACGACCGGGAACCTGGCAGAGCAGTTCAAATCGCTCGGCTATTCCACCACGGCTATGCACCCCAATCACGCAACCAACTGGAACCGCGAGAACGTCTACAAGGACTTTGGCTTTGACCAGTTCCTGTCCATCAACGATTTCCAGGGAGCCGACACCTTGCGCGGCATGGTGACCGACCAGGCTACCTACGACAAGATTCTTGAGCTGCTCGACCAGAACGCCGATCCGCAGTTTATCTTCGACGTGACCATGCAGAACCACTCGGGCTACGATACGGGTCTGCTGCCGGTCGATAAGCAGATGCACCTGAATATCGATACGACCGATCTGGATGCCAAGACCGTCGAGGACGGCACGCTCTCCGATGTCGACGAGTATGTCTCGTGCATCGAGCAGTCCGATCAGGCGCTTCGCTACTTCCTCAACGCCCTGAGCAAGCTCGACCGTAAGGTGGTCGTGGTGTTCTGGGGCGACCACCAGCCGTTCTTCCCGTCCAAGTTCAACGATAAGTGGTTTACCGGCGAGGACGACGCCACGCACCAGGAACGTCTGTGGCAGACCGACTACATCATCTGGGCCAACTACGACGTTGCCGGCTGCGACCAGACGAGCGAGGTCGACGACCTGTCCACCAACTACCTGTCCACCCAGCTCATGCAGCTAATCGGCGCGCCGCTGACCGACTACCAGAAGGCGCACATGACGCTGCGCGAGTCGCTGCCCGCTATCAACTCGGTGGGCTACGAGGACGCCAGCCTGCGCTGGGCGCTTTCCTCCAACGTCACCGGTGACGACGCCGATGCCGCAGCCGCAACCAAGGCGCGCGAGGATTACGCCAAGATGCAGTACTACGAGATGTTCCGTGACGGCAAGAATGTGTACACCGAGCACTTCCAGACCGAGGCTAACGAGACCGACCCCAACCTGGCACCGGGTACGACCAAGATTAAGTAGCTGCTAGCTGCTGAGCCACAACTGAAACGTCTGTCCAGGCGGAGGCATATAAGGTTCCCTGCTCGGACAGTCCTGCGCAAGACGAAGGCCACATTAAGTGGCCTTCTTTGTTTGCGGAACTCGCGATGAACCTTATATGCCTCCGCCCGGACAGACGCCCTGTTGTTGGAGCGCAGCTTGTCATAGGGGTATCCGCTGAACATATATAAGTCGAAGGCCACGTCTTGTGGCCTTCTTTGTATCCGGAAACCGTGTCCCAGAATTCACGTCCGGAACGGAATGCAGTTTCCGCTTGGGACCTGATTGGGAAAGTGTGTCCCACTATTCAGCTGGATTCCGGGATGTATTTTCCGGTTGAGGCTCGTTGGGAAAGTGCGTCCCGGTCTGGGCGCTCAAACTGGGATGGATTTTCCGGATGAGGGCTTGACGGAAAATGTGTCCCGTTCCGGGCGCTAATTGTGGGATGCAGTTTCCGCTTGCGGAGTCTCCACTCAACAGAAAACCCGGGTCGCCTGTTTTTTTGGCTACCCGGGTTTTTGGGTTGTCGATATGTTCGACTGGCTACTAGTGGGTCTTGCGGCGCTTGATCAGCATGATGAGGGCTATCACTACGAGCGTTGCTCCCGCTGCTGCTGCGGTGGCGACTAGGGCGAATGTTTGGTCGCCGGTGCCTGCGAGGTTCTTGACTGAGGTTGTAGCCTTGACGCCGGTCTTGGTTCCTTCATCTGACTTTGGCTTGTCCGGGCTCGTCGGGGTCTCAGGCGTTGCCGGAGTCTCGGGGTCCTTTGAGCCTTCGGAGTCGGTGGGGCCGGCGGTGTTTACCAGCGTATGGTCCAGGAACTTCTTGGCGCCCGCACTTGCCTGTGAGAACAGGCGGCGCGTGCGGATCGGGGTGGCATTCACCGTTGTGGGTGCTGTCTCCTCGGTCGCGATATTCACGAGCGTCACACCGGTATCGAGGCCAACATCGTTGTAACCCACATGGCAGTAGTACTGCGCGCCGTCATCATCTGCGGTCAGGTCAATCCCAAGCGTCGAGGCCGTCCCGGCTGCGAGGTTGCCATCGGCAGCCACACGCTTGAACTCGGTCTCGCCGCGACCCTTGCGATACCACATATATGTCGGCGCCAGCTCCGTTTCGCTACCGTCGGCACCGAGCTGCGTCACGTTGCCGATAGCCGAGAGCGTTAGGTGGCTTCCCGCCGCGCGCTCAACCGAGGATTCGTATTCGACACTCTCCCCCTCTTCAACATCCGCCGCAGGTCCGCTCACGCTCATCGTCATGCCCTCGGGCATGGTCTTGACCGTGATGATTGCCGAGCGAATGCCCGTTTCGTTCGTTGAACCATTCTTAACGGCGGCAATGGCAAATCGATACTCCGTATTGGGCTGCAACCCGTCCCAGGTAAGCGAGGTCTGCGTATTGTCGGCGATCTTCCAGCTGTTGACGATGGCGTCGGCCGCGTTACTCTGCAGCATACCCACGCCGTAGCTAAAGCCACCCCTGTTTGCGAGCACGTCGTCCCAGCTAAACGTAACGCTGGTCGAATCGACGGCGTTTGCCGTAAAGCCTGTCACGGCCGGCGCGTCGGGCATCTCGACGTCCTTAACGTCATAGCCCACGATCCAGAACTGATCGGTGTCCTTGGTGCCGAGTTTGTCGCCCGAGCCGTCCTCGAACTTGTTGACATCCACCGCGTTGACGCCCAGGCGCCACGCAAAGCCGTACTTATCCTTCGCGGCCTCGGGCAGGTTGTCGACGGTGCCGCCGTATTCGGTCGATTCACTCGAGGAGTTACCCGTAGTAAAGCCGGCGTTGGCACCAAAGCACAGGCCGCCAAATAACTCGTGCTTTGCAAGCTTCGCGCCCATGACAACGCTGCCGTTCAGCGTAAAGCCATACTCAAACTCCTGCTCCTCGCCCTCCTCGACTTCGATGGTCTGCGTAGTGCTCGCCCCCGACTGCGCGACAGCACCGCTATACCCATCGTACGTGTAAGCACGCGTCACGCCGGGCTTGCCCAGACCAAAGGAATCTTGCACGGGAGTCGTACCGTTGAGCGCCGTGTAATAGCTGTCGGGTTCTCCCGACCGGTTGGTCAAAAAGTAGCTGAGCGGCGTCATGTTGTGCTGCTTGGCAACGCGGTCATAGGCCTCGACATTAACGACCGAGGTCTGCGCGCCGAGCGACACGGGCGCCGCCATCACGCCCTTGCCGCCAGTTTCCTCATTTTCGATCTCGTACTCGTAATAGACCATCGGAATCGTGTAGAGCACGGCTTTGTCGCCTTCGCCGGCATGCGACTCATAACTTACGCTGGCGCTCACTGTGCGCTCGCTCCGATAGTCATAGCATCCCTCGGCGGCAAAATCGACTGAAGCATTAATCGCCACCAGGGGCGGACCGGTCTGTACCTCGACGGCAACGCCCAACTCGGCGCCAATAGTGCCGCCGTGAATCTGCCCTGTGCTCGTGCCCTCGCCATATTCCGTACCGCCCAACACCAGATAGCCGTATGCCTGCTCCAGATCCTCAACATAGGGAGCATCCTGCAGCACGGCGAGCACGCGCGGGTTGGTATAGACCTTGTAGCGGTCCTTGTACGTAATCTTGACGCTGTCGTTGTCGACATCGGGCAGCGCGAGCGAGATAAATGTGCCGTAGGTAGTGCCGCGACGGTTGCTCTCGCTAATCACCTGCTCCTCGCCGCGGCGTACCTTTCCGTTCTCGTCGAGCGAAAAATGCGAGGCGGTCATCCAATAGTAGTCATCGTTCTTGCGCAGGTCCTCGTCGCGGTGCTTGCCCACTACGGCGATAAAGCTCTCGTTATAGCGGTCCGAACCCGAGACGCTGCCCGCCTTAACGTCGCTGATCCACACCTGCTCGATACCCTTGTGGTCATGCTTGTTGCTACTGTTGTATTGCTGGCCGCTCATGCTCATGGTTCCGACCATGGAACCCAAACCCTGGGCCCCGCTCTGCGCCGTGTTGCAGGCAAAGTCGCGGAACACATCGCCGCCCACGAGCACCTCGTCGACCGCCGGCTGCTCAGACAGACCGTCAAGGTTGGCAGTGGCAAGGGCAATAGGCGCCAAGGTGCACGGATAGCGCTTATCCTGAGCACTATCCTTCCATGCGCTGCTGGGCACATGCATCAGTCCATAGGAGGCAAGGAGCCCGTCTCTGCATTCCTTGCAATCGGATAGTTTGAACTCGCCAGACTCCGAGTCAAAATACGCGTAGCGGTACAGCGCGCCGTACAGCCCCTTGCTGCCGTCATAGGCGTCGTAATCAAAAGCGCTGCGTTGCCAGTCATAGCCCGCAAGAATAAGGCCCGTGACGGTTTCACCCGTCTTCTTTCCTTCTTCATCGTAGGCGGCAAACGTGCCGAACGTCGCATTCGCAGCGACCATGGTCTTGCCGTTCGAGGAGAGGGAGATTGCGCCCGCGTCACCCAGAGCATCGACATGGACGAGTGCACCCTTGGATGCATCCCACGAGAACAGCTCGCAATGCGTTGACTTGGCGATATTCTTTTTGCCGTAGGGTGCCGAGACCACGATGGCGAGGTCATCGCAAAAATCGCGATCGAGGTCGCCGGCCGCTAGCGAAACGACAGGAGCTGACTGAAGCTGCGTCCAGGAGTCGTTCCCGCCCTTGTTGTGCGTGGTGTAGTCCGCGGCGTTACCGGCATCGATCTTGACGACGCTTTGCTTCCAGTTGCCGCCCTCCAAGTCATACATGTCGACTACAGCCTTGCGCACGCCGTTCTCGTCGACATAGCAGCCCGCGTAGACAAAAAGCTCGTCGACGCCGTCGCCATCGACATCGCCCGCCTCGACATCAAAGACGGCGTCGTGCTCTTGCAGGTAACCGGCATCCAGGTACTTAAAACGGCCTTCGTACATCATATTAGTGTTGACCGTCACCGGCAGGTGTGTGTCGAGAGTGCGCGTACGCCCGTTGCTAAACGAGTAGAGGACCAGCTCAACCTTTCCGGCGTATGACTTGCCGTCAATCGTCGTGGAGGAACTGTCGCCGTAGGCACGGAGCTCGGCAACGCGGCTCTTTTTGCCCGTGCTGGCGTCGCTGCAGAACTCAACACTCGTGGCGTGAATGCCCGAGAAACCGTTGTTGTCGTTGGCGAGTACTGTTGAGGACTCATTGTTGCTTAGGTACGACCAGGTGCCGCCACCGTAGTCGCTATGCTTGTAGAGATCGCTGTTCGTATCGAAGTTGTTGACGTTTTGCCAGAACTTTGCGGCGCCCCACACACTTCCATAGCCATCGGTGAGTTTGCTGCTGCCGCCAATGTCACCGCGCTCGACGTTCTCGAGCTTGTCGCGCAGAGTGTAGCGATTGCCATGGCTACCGTTAGCTGCCATATAGACCTCGCCGCGCGTGGCAAACGTCGTGGGGGTATCAGTGGAATAGGGGCCAACGGTATCGGCCGGAATGTCCTCGCTCGTGCCCAGACCCAGGGCTTGATAATCCTGCTCGGTCATATCGGTGATTGCAGGCGCATCTGCCGCCTGGGCAACCTGGGGCGCGGCCGTGAAGCAGGCGACGCTCGTGGCGATCAACGCAGCAAGCGCCGCCGTCCCAACAAGCGGGATTTTCGACAGCCTACGGATACGGGGGTGTGGAACGTACATGAGGGACCTCGCTTTATTCGAGTGGAGTGGACTCATTTTTACAAATGATACGTCCGATGCCCGATATCACGTGTCTCATTTTCGCCAACGGCGTGTCTCATTTTTGAGAATCCGAGATGCCGCGGAAATCTTATCCCAGCTCAAAGGCCATTTTTGGGATGTATTTTCCGTCGAGTGCCTCATCGGGAAACTACGTCCCATTCCAAAGGCAAATTCCGGGACGCATTTTTCGAAAGCCTGCCCATCCGGAAAGCCCGTCCCACTTTGGACGCATCCGGGCACGGAACCATCGACCTATCAGGCCTCCCATCAATAAAGAGGCGTCCTCCCGGACGGCGGGGCACGAAGTTCATCGCGAGTTCCGCACGCAAAGAAGGCCACTTAATGTGGCCTTCGTCTTGCGCAGGACTGTAGAGCAGGGAACTTCGTGCCCCGACGCCCGGGAGGACGTTTCATTTAGAAAGATGGACCGACCGCCGTCAGCGATGGGAGCTACTCCCCAAAACGGCCTTTTTGGCGGCTGCAGCCATGTTGTCCAGATCTTCCTTGGTGGGGTGATCCTTTGCGGCGACCCAGTTATCGAGCAGCATCTTAAAGCGGACATTGTCGGGATCTTGCTCGAGCATGGCCTCGTAGCGCTGCTTGACCGCGGGGCCCATCTTGCCCTGGCACATCGCCCAGCCCGCAAGCTCGGCATCCCCAGCCAGATTGGAAGTTACGCGGTCGATAATCTGCTGGTAATAGCTCTGGTCGGCCCCAAAGCCGCAGGTGCCAAACAGGAACACGCGCTTGCCGTGCAAGGCGGAGAGCAACGCCGCGACCGAAGGCGTGCACGCGCCCTTGTCGCACCAAAAACCGACGAGCACCGTGTCGGCCACGCGGGCGCCCTGCGCCTCGAGCGCAACCTGATCTGCATCCGCATCGTCGCTCAACGCCGCGGCATGGACAAACTCGACGCCCGCAGCCTGCAGAGCGCGCTTGATCGCGCCCGAAACCATCCTGGTATTACCGCTCTTGCTGTTAACCACCAAAGAGCACGTCATAGTCACGTTGCCTCGTTTCCCCCAAAACTAAAGCCACTAATGCAATTTATTAGATGAATATCTTAGTACTAACGTGACAGATGTAAACCACCGTCTGTCGATTGATTAATTTGCCCCAAGGGCTTGCTCACTGGGCAAACTGGCTGCGGTAGAGCTCGGCATAAAAGCCGCCTGCCGCTAGTAGCTCGTCGTGCGTGCCGCGCTCGATAATCTCGCCGTCGCGCATCACCAGAATGCAGTCGGCGTTGCGGATGGTGCTCAGGCGGTGCGCCACGACAAAGCTTGTGCGACCGGCCATGAGCTCGTCGAACGCCGCCTGCACCTGCAGCTCGGTGCGGGTATCGATGCTCGAGGTCGCCTCGTCCAGCAGCAAGATAGCCGGGTCGGTGAGCATGACGCGCGCGATGCACAGCAGCTGTTTTTGACCCTGGCTAAACGTGCCGCCGTCCTCGCCGATGACCGTATCGTAGCCGCCTGGCAGCTGCACGATAAACTTGTGCGCATGCGCGCGCTTGGCCGCCTCGATAACCTGCTCGCGCGTGGCGTCAGGACAGCCGTAGGCGATGTTTTCCGCCACCGTGCCCTCGAACAGCCAAGTGTCCTGCAGCACCATGCCAAAGGCACGGCGCAGGCTTGCGCGCGTGTAGTCACGCGAGGAACGGCCATCGACCGCAATGCGACCGGCATCGATATCGTAAAAACGCAGCAGCAAGTTGATGAGCGTTGTCTTGCCGCAGCCCGTGGGGCCAACTAGGGCAAAGCGCATGCCGGGCTTGGCCTCGATGCAGATGTCCTGCAGCAGCTTGCGGTCGGGCACATAGCTAAAGTCCACGTGTTCAAAAGTCACCTCACCCTGCGGGGCAGCAAGTTCCACGGCATCCGCCGCATCGGGCTCCTGCTCGCGGGCATCGAGCAGCGCAAACATGCGGCGCGCCGAGGCATACGCCGTCTGGATCTGCGTAATGACGTTGGTGACCTCGTTGAACGGCTTGGTGTACTGGTTGGCATAGGACAGGAAGATCTGCACGCCGCCCACCGTAAGCGCCGCGGGCACGCCCGTGATCACGCCCACGCAGCCGATCACAGCGACCACGGCATAGATGATGTTATTGATAAAGCGCGTGCCGGGGTTGGAGAGCGAACCCATAAACTGCGCGCGCTCGCCCGCGGTGTAGAGCTCGGCATTGAGGGCATCGAAGCGCTGCTGGGCGTTGGGACCATAGGCAAAGGCGTCGACAAGCTTTTGCTCGCCTACGTACTCCTCAATATGACCACCGAGCTGCCCTTGAATACGCTGCTGTGCCGTAAAGCTTTTGTTGGAGAGCTTGGCAATAGCACCGGCTGCAAAAATGGAAAGCGGCGTGACGAGTACCACCACGAGCGTCATGGTCAGGTTAATGGAGAGCATAAACGCGAGCGTGCCCACGATGGTGATAACGCCGGTGAAAAGCTGGGTAAAGCCCTGCAGCAGACCATCGCCCACCTGGTCGACGTCGTTGACCACGCGACTCATAAGGTCGCCATGGGCATGACTGTCGATAAAGCTGAGCGGCATGCGGCTGAGCTTGTCGCTCGCCTCCACGCGCATGTCGCGCACCGTCTCGTAGGACAGGCGGTTGACGCAGTAGCCCTGCAGCCACTGGAAGGCCGCGGCACCTACCACGACGAGCGCGAGTTTGGTAACGAGCGGCAGCAGCGCATCGAAGTCAACCTGCCCGGCGGCAACGATGAGGTCGATGCCCTCGCCAATGAGGATGGGCGTATAGAGTTGCAAGATCACCGAGATGGCGGCGCTCACAAACGACGCGGCAAACGAGACGCGGTGCGGACGAACGTAATCCATCAGGCGGCGGGTCACCGCGCCCACGGGATAGCGCTCGGGATCGCCGGGCTGGCGCGGACCGTCGCCCAGGTCGTTGAGGCTATCGTTGCCGGACACGTTGGCCGTCATCGTGGCGACAGAACCGGAAGAAGTATACGGATTCATTTAGCAGCCCTCCTTTGCGCAGACGGATGTGGGGGCGATCGGAGCGGGCGCGGGACTTGGGACGGACGCGGGCGTCGCGCTCCCCTGCTGGCCCTCGAGTTCCTCGCGGCGCAGCTGCGACTGGCAAATCTCGCGATAGAGCTGGCAGCTTGCATACAGCTCGTCATGCGTGCCCAGGCCCGCAACCGATCCGTGGTCGAGCACGCAGATCATGTCGGCATCGCGCACGGTCGAGACGCGCTGGCTCACGATGACCGTCGTGAGCGGCAGCCCGCCCTCGGCGGCACCGCGCACGCTGCGCTCGCGGATGGCATGGCGAAGCGCCGCGTCGGTCTTAAAGTCGAGTGCCGAGGCGGAGTCGTCCATGATCAATATCTGAGGCGAGCCCACCAGGGCGCGCGCGATGGTCAGGCGCTGGCGTTGGCCACCGCTGAAGTTCTTACCGCCCGCCTCGACCGGGGCATCGAGCCCCTGCGGCTTGTTGCGCGCGAACTCGCTCGCCTGCGCCATGTCGAGCGCCGCCCAGAGTTCCTCGTCGGTCGCCGATTCGTCACGCCAGGTCAGGTTGCTGCGGATGGTGCCGCTCACCAGCGACGCGCGCTGCGGAACAGTCGCGACCACACGGCGCAACTGGTCGAGCGGCCAGGTGCGCACGTCGGAGCCCATCACGCTCACGCTGCCGGTGCTCGCATCGTACAGGCGCGATATAAGCGAGACGAGTGTGGACTTGCCGCTGCCCGTGCCGCCGATAATGCCGAGCGTCTTGCCCAGTGGGAGCTCCAGGGTCACATCGTTGACGGCGTTGGCAGCGCCGGCGCCAAAAGAGAAGCTCGCATGGCTCAAGCTCAGCGCAGGAACTGGAGCGACATTGCCCGGCTTGGGCAGCGCAACCGACTGATTGCCCTCGTCGGTGATGCTCGGCTCGCAGTTGAGCACCTCGTTGATACGCGAAGCACTCGCGCTCGCCTTGGTAAAGACCACGACCAGGTTGGCGACGTACACGATGGAGGTCAGGGTCTGCGTCATGTAGTTCACAAACGCCATGACCTGGCCCTGCGTAAGCTCACCCACGTTGACCTGGATGCCGCCCACCCACAGGATGGCGCACACGCCTAGGTTCATCACCAAAAACGTTACGGGGTTAAGGATTGACGAGAGCTTGCCCACCGCGATGGCAGTATTGGCCTGATCGTCGGCGGCTTGGGCAAAACGCTCGCGCTCGTGGTCCTCGCGTACAAAGGCGCGAACCACGCGAGCGCCTGAAAGGCCTTCGCGGCAGATAAGCGCGATGCGGTCGAGCTTTGCCTGCAGCTGCTTGTAGTACGGGATGCAGCGCGCCATGACAAACCAAAACACCAGGCCGATAGCGGGCGTGCAGATCAAAAAGATGATGCCGAGCTTAAGGTCGATGGCAAGGGCCGCGCACATGGAGCCCACCGCTAGAAAGGGCCAGCGGATGAGCATGCGCACGCCCAGCGCCACGGCAAGCTGCACCTGGTTGACATCGTTGGTAATGCGGGTAATGAGCGACGGCGTGCCAAAGCGGTCGAGCTCGGCATAGCTCAGCTTGTTGATGTGCTTGTAGAGCGCGCCGCGAATGTCGGTGCCCATGCCCTGCGATGTCAGCGCCGCCATCTTTTGGCAGACGAGCGTAAACGAGATGCCGATCACGGCCATAGCGCCAAGCACCATGCCGTAGTGGACGACAGCGTTCACATCGCGTGCGCCGATGCCCTTATCGATCATCTGGGCAATCACCAGCGGCGTCAGCAGGTCAAAGATCACTTCGATCAGCTTGCACGCTGGGCCGATCACCATATACCGGAGAAACTTACCACCAAAACGCCTGAGCAGCTCAATCATGTATAGGCGCTCCCTATCATCATTCACACTCAATTCGAATCATGATAGTACGGTGAACCCAAAAGAAGCGTAAACAACTCTTCATTTCTAACGGGATTCAGTTTTCAGAGGGGCATACGCGCACACCCAGCCAGTGTCGGGTCGACCACTTGGTATACTTGCATTAGTGCTACCAGGTTAGTCGCCGACCCTTGAAATGAGGTGCCGAGATGAACGACATTCTCGCAAGAAGAGCAAGACGAGCAACTGTGGGCATCGCCCTTTCCGCGGCACTTGTCGCGGGGATCGCCCCCGCAACGGCGATCGCGGCAGAAACCAGCGCCCCCACCGGTGCAGTTGCCTTGCAGACGGAAGATGCGGCCGCCGCAAAAGAAAAAGCGTATGCAGCCATGCAGGAAGCGCTCAAAAAACTCGAGGCCGCAAAAAACGCCGCAAGTCCCGAGAAAATTGCGAGATTCAATGATGACATTGCCCGTTTTCAAGAGCTCCGCGACAAGATGGCGGCGCAAGCCGTCGAAGAGAGGGAACTCCTTCCCACCATGCAAGCGGACATCGATGCAGGCCAAGCCAAATACGACGGGGCCATCAACCGGGTAAGCGAGCTCCAAGCAGAATTAGACAAGAAACTTGAGATGCTTAAGACACTCGAAGCACTCGGCTACGAGGAGTTTGTCGAAACTACTAAACAGCAAATAAGGCAGTTGCGCAGTGAGATCATAACGGCAAAAGCGCAAGTAGGCCATTGCGAAGAGGAGCTCCGCGAGTTCCAGCTCCGCCTCAGAAATCAGGAAAGACGAGTTAATAACTGTGAACGTGCTGTAGAGAAATATAAAGCCAATATCGACCAGTTCACAGCCTGGCGAGATGCGCTCCTCGACAATTTGAAAAAAGCGCAAACGGCTTATGACGACGCCTGCAAGGCATACGAAGAGGCGAAAGCCGCGGCAGACAAGGCCACCTCGCCCGAGATAACGCAACCGACCGAGACGACGCCTCCCTCCAACTCGGCGCAACCGGCCGAGACGGCACAGCCCGCCAGCTCGCCCGCGACCGGCAAAAATACCCCGCCAAGCTCCACCAAGCAGGCGAACTCGAGCAGCGGCAAGCAAGCAGATACGACCGCCGGCAAGCTCGCGAACACGGGCGACACAGCGCCGAGCGCAATCACACTCGCAGCAGTCGCCGCCGCAGGACTCGGAATAACCGCCACAGCCACACGCCGCATCAAGAACTCAAAATAGCTGCCAGCGGTTATTGTCTTCGCCAATCCACAACCCAAGAGACAAAAAGAGGCCCGTTTCCCCAACCCAGGGAAACGGACCTCTTTACTTGAAAAACAAATGGTAATGCCGCCGTCTCTTGAACCACGCAGCCATCAATGCCCAGACAACACCAGCAAGCCGCGTTCCTTAAGGGATAGATTTAATGGCTGTTAATCAAGGGGTATACGCGCACGCCCGATCAATGGCGGGCAAACCGCCTGATATACTTGCATTAGTGCTACCAGGTTAGTCGCCGACCCTTGAAATGAGGTGCCGAGATGAACGACATTCTCGCAAGAAGAGCAAGACGAGCAACTGTGGGCATCGCCCTTTCCGCGGCACTTGTCGCGGGGATCGCCCCCGCAACGGCGATCGCGGCAGAAACCAGCGCCCCCACCGGTGCAGTTGCCTTGCAGACGGAAGATGCGGCCGCCGCAAAAGAAAAAGCGTATGCAGCCATGCAGGAAGCGCTCAAAAACCTCGAGGCCGCAAAAGACGCCGCAAGTCCCGAGAAACTTGCGGAAATCGATGATGACATTGCCGCATTTCAAGAACTCTACGACATGGTGGTGGCGGAAGCCGCCAAACGGAGGGAACCCCTTCCCGCCATGCAAGCGAACGTCGATGCAGCCCAAGCCAAATACGATGAGGCCCACAACCGGACAAGCGGCCTTCAGGCAGAATTGGATAAGGCACTTGAAGCACTCGGCGACGAGGAGCCCAGCACAGCTATTAAGGAGCAAATAAGGCAGTTGCGCAGTGAGATCATGTCGGCAGAAAGGCGAGAAGAATCTTGTGAAGATGATCTTCACCGCTACCAACGCCGGCTCGAAAGCCAGGAAAAACAGGTTCAGTATTTCGAAAGTGAGGCAGAGGAAGCTGAAGCTCACATCGACGAGGACATAGCCAAGCGAAATGCGCTCCTTAGCGATTTGGAAAAGGCGCAAGCGGCCTATGACGACGCCTGCAAGGCATACGAAGAGGCAAAGGCCGCGGCAGACAAGGCCACCTCGCCCGAGATAACGAAACCCGCCGAGACGACAAAACCCTCCAGCTCAGCGCAGCCGGCCGAAACGGCACAGCCCGCCAGCTCGCCCGCGACCGGCAAATACGCTCCATCGAGCTCCACCAAGCAGGCGAACATGAGCAGCGGCAAGCAAGCAGATACGACCGCCGGCAAGCTCGCGAACACGGGCGATGCAGCGCCGAGCGCAATCGCACTAGCAGGAATCGCCGCCGCAGGCCTCGGAATAACCACCGCAGTCACACGCCGCCTCAAGAACTCAAAATAGCCGCCGGTGGTTATCGTCTCCGCCAATCCACAAGCCCAGAGACAAAAAGAGGCCCGTTTCCCCACCTAGGGAAACGGGCCTCTTTAACTGCAAAAATTCAAGCAACAGCACCGCCGACTCTTGAACCACATAGCCATCAATGCCCAGACAACACCAGCAAGCCGCATTCCGCAAGGGATAGATTTAATTAGATAAACGCGCCTTTACGGGTGATTTTTGGACGACGGGGCCCGGCCGGCGGCGAGGTGTTTGGTAGTCGAGCGATCCCGCAGGCGAAGCCGAGGACCAGCGAGACACCAAATACCTCGCCGCCGGCCGGGCCATGTCGCGGCACCAAAAAGCGCCCGTGTGCTCGATGGATTCGGATGCCCGACAGAGGCTCCTTATGGCTGCTTCCTTCCGGACCTGACCAGATTCGGAACATGTCGTCATCCGAACCCATCGAACGCGCTAGGCGCTCGGTATATCTTACCTGCTCCCGTCCAGCAGGGCAAGTGGGGCGAACCCATCGGATGGATTCGCCCCACTCGTGCATATCGCTAGCGGCGCCTGCGGTACAGGACCGCGCCGCCCGCTGCGGTCAGCGCGCCGATGCCGGCCATGGCCGCGAGCGCCTCGACCGGCAGACTGCGGTCGCCGGTGTCGGGCATGCCGCCCTTGGAGCCGTCGCCGCTCTGTCTCTTATACACATCTCCGAGCCCACGAGACTAAGGCGAATCTCGTA
>UQOJ01000029.1 GCA_900542635.1 uncultured Collinsella sp. | reverse complement strand
TCGTGGGCTCGGAGATGTGTATAAGAGACAGCCCTTGTACTCGTAGCTGCACACGTCGATGTTGCCAAAGTCGCCCTGGAGTGCCTCGAGCAGGTCCAGATAGTCGGCGGCCTGGTAGTGATCGATGATCTCGAGCAGCGTCTCGCGGTTGACGATGCAGCAGTCCATAGAGGCGTTGTCGCCGTATACGACGCCGGCGCTCACGCCCGTCAGACGACCGTTCTCGTTAATATCGAGTTTGGTCTCGTCATCGACGTTGCGCGTAGCCTTGCAGTACACCACGGTCATCTGGGCACCGGAGTTCTCGTGCGCGTCGATGATGGTGTTGAGGTCCATGTTAAAGATGATGTTTGTGCCCATCATCACAACATAGGGCTTGTCCGAGCGCTGGAACAGCGTCTTGTTGGAGATGATGTCGCGCAGCAGGAAGCGCATGCCGCCCTTGGTGGTGCCATACGCGTTGCCGGGCACCATGAACAGGCCGCCCTTCTTGCGGTCCAGGCCCCAGTCCTTGCCCGAGCCCACATGGTCGATCAGCGAGCGATAGTTGCCCGGCATGACGACACCGACGGTCTTGATGCCGGCATTCATCATGTTGGACAGCGGGAAGTCGATCAGGCGGTAGCGACCCAAAAACGGGACGGACGCGATGGGGCGATCCTTGAGCAGCACGCTGCCGTAGGTTGAAGAGTAGTTAGCGGTGATATAACCGATGGCCTTGCGATTGATCATCGGATCATTCCCCCTTCCCGATAACGACGTCATTTCCAACGACGGCCGTATCCTTGGTGGTATCGACAGAGCCGAGCTTCACGCCCTCTTCGACCGTGGAGTTCTCGCCCAAAATAGCGCGGCAGATGTGCGCGCCGCTCTTAACGTGCGTACCCGGCAGCAGCACGGAGTCCTCGACCACGGCGCGCTCCTCGATGATGACATCGGTCGAAAGGATCGAGTGGCGAGCGGTACCGTAGATCTTGCAGCCGTTGGAGACCAGGCAATCGTCCAGGCGGCCGTCCGGGCCAATGTAGTGCGGCGGGCGCGTGGTGATGTTGGACATGATGGGGAAGTGCTTGTCGAACAGATCGAACTCGGGGTTGTTGCCCAGCAGGTCCATCGAGGTCTCGTGGAAGCTGGCGATGGTGCCGACATCCTTCCAAAAGCCGTGGAACTCGTAGCTGTACAGGCGCTTGCCCTCGCCGAGCAGCTTGGGGATGATATCCTTGCCAAAGTCGTGGCTCGAGCGCTGGTCCAGAGCGTCCTCCTCAAGCGCCTCGATCAGCACATCGGCCGAGAAGATGTAGATGCCCATGGAGGCGAGGTTCGAATCGGGCTTATCGGGCTTCTCGGTGAACTTGGTGATGCGGCCGTCCTCGGGGTCGATGGTCAGGATGCCAAAGCGGCTGGCCTCCTCCCACGGCACGGGCATAACGCTCACCGTGAGGTCGGCGTTGTTCTCAATGTGCGTCTTGAGCATCTTGCGGTAGTCCATGCGATACAGGTGGTCGCCCGAAAGAATCAAGACGTACTTGGGGTCGTTGGCCTTGATGTAGTCCAGGTTCTGCGTAATGGCGTCGGCCGTGCCCGCATACCAGGCACCGCCGGTCTGCGTCTCGTATGGCGGCAGGATCGACACGCCGCCGTCGCGGCTGTCCAGATCCCAAGCCTCGCCGGAGCCCACGTAGGCATGCAGCAGGTAGGGGCGGTACTGCGTCAGAACGCCCACCGTGTCGATGCCCGAGTTGGAGCAGTTGGAGAGCGAAAAGTCGATAATGCGGAACTTGCCACCAAAGCTAACCGCCGGCTTAGCGATCTTTTGGGTGAGTGCCCCCAATCGGCTGCCCTGTCCTCCTGCGAGGAGCATCGCGATGCATTCTTTCTTACTCATCGATTTCTCCTTCTGTCATCGATGTTTCTAACCCATTAGCGGTGGGCACGGCGCCTGGTCGCGCCCACCGAATAATGCCGTGCGGCAAAGGGAGCTCGCGGCCTTTACGCGTGCCAGATCTCGTCGCGGTACTCGCGAATGGTGCGGTCGCTCGAGAACCAGCCGCTCGAGGCGGTGTTGAGCAGAGCCTTGCGGTTCCAGGACACCTGGTCGCCATAGCTTCCCGTGAGCTTCTCCCACGCATCCACGTAGCTGCGGAAATCGGCCATGACCAGGTCGGGGTCGTTGTTGTTCATGAGCTCGTTGTAGATGCTCTCGAAGTTGCCCGAAAGACCCGCAAAGGTGTTATCCTTGAGCTCGTCCATCACGCGGCCCAGACGCTCGCGGTCGCCGTTGAGAGTATCCCACGCAAAGTAGCTGTTGGATGCCCAGAGCTGCTCGACCTCGGGAGCGGTCAGGCCAAAGATGGCCTCGTTCTCGCGGCCGGCCAGGTCGGCGATCTCGATGTTGGCGCCGTCGAGGGTGCCGAGCGTAATAGCGCCGTTCATCATGAGCTTCATGTTGGACGTGCCCGAGGCCTCCTTGCCGGTCGTGGAGATCTGCTCCGAGATCTCGGCGGCAGGGTAGATGAGCTGGGCGTTGCTCACACGGAAGTTGGGGATAAAGCAGACCTTCATGACCTCGTTGACGCGCGCATCGTTGTTGATGACGTCGGCCACGGAGTTGATGAGGCGGATGGTCTCCTTGGCAAAGGTGTAGCTCGAGGCAGCCTTGCCGCTAAAGATGAAGGTCGTCGGCGTCACGTGGAAGTTGGGGTCGGCGATGCGACGGTTGTAGATGTCCATCACCTTCATGATGTTCATGAGCTGGCGCTTATAGGCATGGAAGCGCTTCACCTGAACATCGAAGACGGTATTGGGGTCGATAACCAGACCGGTCTCTGCTTTGACGTAGGCGGCCAGACGCTCCTTATTGGCGCGCTTGGAGGCGCCCACGGCCTTCAGGAACTCGGTATCGTTCTGGAACTCCTTGAGTTTCTCCAGCTCAAAGGCGTCCTTCAGCCAGCCGTCGCCAATGGCCTCGGTCACGAGCTTGGCATAGGTGGGGTTGGCCTCGGCAAAGAAGCGACGGTGCGAGATGCCGTTGGTCTTGTTATTGAACTTCTCGGGCGTCAGGGCATAGAAGTCCTTGAGCACGATGTTCTTGATGATGTCGGAGTGGATCTTGGCCACGCCGTTGACGCTGTGGCTGCAAATCACAGACAGGTTGGCCATGCGAATCTCGCCGTCCCACAGGATGGCGGTCTGGCGCAGACGCTCCTGCCAGCCTTCCTGCGTGGTGTCGAACGACTCGTGCCAACGACGGCCGATCTCGTCGATGATCTGGTACACGCGGGGGAGGAGCTTGGAGAACGTGCCGATGGGCCACTTCTCCAGGGCCTCGGGCAGGATGGTGTGGTTGGTGTAGCTCACGACCTGCGTCACGATGTTCCAGGCGTCGTCCCACTCGAGCTTCTTCTCGTCGATGAGGATACGCATGAGCTCGGGGCCGCACATGGCGGGGTGCGTGTCGTTGGTGTGAATGGCCACAAACTGCGGCAGCAGCTCCCAGTTCGCGCCGTGCTCCTTCTCAAAGGTGTCGAGCAGGCTGTAGATGCCGGCCGAAACAAACAGGTACTCCTGCTTCAGGCGCAGCAGACGGCCGTGCTCGCCGGCGTCATTGGGGTAGAGGATGGCGCTGATGGCCTCGGCCTCGGCGCGCTCGGCGTCTGCCAGGGCGTAGTCGCCGCGGTTGAAGGCCTCCAGATCGAAGTGCTCCTCGACCGGCTCAGCGGCCCAGACGCGCAGCTTGTTTACGGTCTCGCCGGCATAGCCCACGACGGGGATGTCATAGGGGACGGCCAGGATGTCCTGCGTGTCCACCGTGCGGTAGAACGTGCGGCCGTTCTCCTCAAAGCCCTCGACGCGGCCACCAAACTTAATGGTCACGGCCTTGTCCTGACGACGGACCTCCCAGGGATAGCCGTGGGTGAGCCACTCGTCGGTGGCCTCGACCTGGCTGCCGTTAACGATTTCCTGCTTAAACAGGCCATAGCGGTAGCGCATGCCGTTGCCGTAGCCGGCAATGCCCTCGGCTGCCATGGAATCCAGGAAGCATGCGGCCAGACGGCCCAGGCCACCGTTGCCCAGTGCCGGATCGGGCTCCTGGTTCTCGATGACGGACAGGTCAAAGCCCATGTCGTCAAGCGCCTCGGCGACCATGTCGCGCACACCAAAGTTGAGCAGGTAGTTGTCGAGCAGGCGGCCGATCAAAAACTCGATCGAGAAGTAGTACACGCGCTTTTTGCCCTCGGCGGTGGCGCGGGCGTCACTCTTGGTGGCAACGGTGCGGGCCTTTTCGGCCACGAGCTTGGCCAGGGCGTTAAAGCGGTCGAGGTCGCTGGCGGCCTCGATGCTCTTGCCGCTGATGCTCATGACGGCATCACGATAGAGCTCGGTAAACTCCTGCTTGTTGTCGAAGATCTTATTCATACGTTCCTTTCCCCCGGGGATGTTTCTCCCGGAACGGTTATGACATGTATCCTACGCCCCGGCGGGGCGGGTAGTTACAGTGGTAACGCCTTTGTTACGCTTTCTTGGCAGGAGCCTTAACAGCAGCTGCCTTGGCCTTGGGAGCAGCCTTTTTGGTGGCTGCCTTCTTGGCCGTGGTCTTGGCAGCGGGCTTGGCGGCAGACTTGGTTCCCTTAGCCTTAGCCGGAGCCTTCTTGGCGGCCGCGGTCTTGGGCTTCACCGAAGACGTGCGCTTGCGCGTAGCCTTCTTTGGCTCCTCGACCACGGGCGGCTTATAGCTGCTGGGACCGCGGCGCTTAAGCACCACGCCAGCCAGGCCGGGAACCTTGATCTCGATGGAGTCCATCTGCCCGTTCCAGGGATAGGGCTCGCTCGAGCAGGTGTAGGGCTCCTCGCCGGCATAGCCGCTGCCGCCAAACTCGGGACGGTCGGAGTCAAAGATGACCTCCCAGTCACCCTCGCGCGGCACGCCCACGCGGAAGCTCTCGTAGCTCGCCGGGTCAAAGTTGATCAGGATCACCAGGTCGTCGTCGACGTCCTCGCCCTGACGCACAAAGCTCACGATGGACTGCTTGGAGTTGTCCGCGTCGATCCAGGTAAAGCCGTCGTCGGTGTAGCCGCGCTCATACAGGGCGGGCTCGGCAGTGTACAGGTGGTTGAGCGCCTTGATAAACGCCTGATGATGACGGTGGGTTTCGTACTCCTCGGTCAAGAACCACTGGATGGACTCGTAATAGCGCCACTCAATAAACTGGCCGATCTCGTTGCCCATAAAGTTGAGCTTGGCACCGGGGTGCGTCATCTGGTAGAAAGCCAGCGTGCGCAGGCCGGCAAACTGGCGCCACCAGTCGCCCGGCATGCGTCCGATCAGCGAGCACTTGCCGTGGACGACCTCATCGTGGCTCAGCGGGCAAATAAAGTTCTCGGTAAAGGCGTACATGATGGAGAAGGTCAGCAGCCCGTGGTTGCCGGGACGCCACGGAAAATCGGTCTGCATGTAGTGCAGGGTGTCGTTCATCCAGCCCATGTCCCACTTGTAGTGGAAGCCCAGGCCGCCGTCCTGCGGCGGATAGGTCACGAGTGGCCACGCGGTGGACTCCTCGGCCATCATCATCACGTCAGGGTAGTGTGCCTCCACGGCGCAGTTGACCTGGCGAATGAACGCGCTGGCGTCCAGGTCCTCCTCGGTACCGTACTTGTTGAACTTCTTTTGGCCGGGATCGTCGATGCCAAAGTTGAGGTACAGCATGCTGGACACGCCGTCCATGCGAATGCCGTCAACGTGGAAGTTCTCGAGCCAATACAGCACGTTAGAAACCAGGAAGGAGCGAACCTCGCCGCGGGCGAAGTCAAACTTGTGCGTACCCCAGTTGGGGTGAATCTCGTGCTCAAACAGCATGTGGCCGTTAAAGGTGGCAAGGCCGTGGGAGTCGGCGCAAAAACCGCCGGGCACCCAGTCCATGATCACGCCGATGCCCGCCTCGTGGCACGCATCGATAAAGTGCATGAGCTGCTGCGGGTTGCCGTAGCGCGACGTGGCGGCATAGTAGCCGGTCGTCTGGTAGCCCCAGGAGCCGTCGAAGGGATGCTCCATGAGCGGCATGACCTCGATATGCGTGTAGCCCATGTCGCGCACGTAGTCCACGAGTTCCACCGACAGGTCGTCGTAGGTGTAGAACTCGCCACGCTGGGCGGGGAAGGGATCCATGGGACCGGGGTAGTTGCCGTACTCGTCCGGCTCGCCCTGCGGCGCGTCGCCGTGGCGCTTCCACGAGCCAATATGCACCTCGTAGATGTTGAGCGGCTGCGACATGTGGTTATGGCCGGCGCGGCGCTTGAGCCATGCAGCATCGTTCCATTTATAGCCGTCGAGGGTCCACAGCACGCTCGCGGTGCCAGGAGGACACTCGGCCTTAAAAGCATACGGATCGGCCTTGTAAAGCTTTTCGCCCTCGTTGGTCTCGATGAGGTATTTATAAAGCTGGCCCTGCTCGGCACCGGGAATAAAACCTTCCCAAATAGCGCTCGTATGCACGGGCACCAGCGGGTTGGCTTCCTCATCCCAGCCGTTAAATTCGCCAATGACATGGACGCTCTTTACGTCAGGCGCCCAAACGCAAAAGCGCCAGCCGCGCGTGCGCTGCTGCGTGTCGGGATGCGCGCCCATCTTTTCCCAGCTGCGCTCCCACATACCAATGCCAAACAGATAGACATCGTCCTTGGAGAGCTCCGGTGCGTGCGGAGCCGGTTTGCGGGTTGCGGGCTTTTTAGCCGTTGGCTTTAGCTTTGTATCGCTCACGTTTGATCCCATCATGACGCGGCAGCGTGTTGCCTTGGTGACTAGATGCGAAAGGTCCAAGGCTGCACGAATCGAAGGGACGGCGAAGTTTCTGTGATTCGTTCCACCTCGCGTGCTCGGTGGAACTTTCGGCAGAAACTACGATAACACCTGTGCGTTAGTTTTATGGACGAAAGCGGATTTGCGGGGGCGTTTAATCGGTAAGCGACATGTTTATACCACTGGCAGAATTGCCGTGGTAAAACTCTTGACAGTTTTACCAATTTGGGTTTCAAAATTGTTTGGCTGACGTTTGGTAAAACGTTTTTAGCAGGATGTTTACCATTTGATATCGAAAGGTTCGTTTATGTCCCGTACCGCCGCTTCCAAGGTTGCTTTTATTTTCGATTGCGATGGCACGCTGGTTAATAGCACCCCCGTTTGGGCCTATGCCCAGCCCGAATTATTGCACCGCCACGGTGTCGACGTGACGGTTGACGATTTTGCCCAGTTTGAGCATTTGTCGCTCGAGGACGAGTGCCAGGCCTACCACGACACCTGGGGCATTGGCGCAAATGGCGAGGAGCTCTACCGCGAGTTGAGCGACATCCTGATCGATGGCTACTCCAAGGTGCCGCCGCGCGAGGGGCTCCTCGCATTTTTGGAGCAGGCGAAGGCGGAGGGCATTGCCATGTGCGTGGCTACGTCCACACCGGCCGAGCTGGTGAAGTCTGCACTCGCAGGTGCGGGGCTCGACGTTTATATGGAGTTTGTTACCACGACGGGTGAGGCAGGACGCTCCAAGCAGTTCCCCGATGTGTACGAGCTGGCGCTGCGCCGCCTGGAAGAGCGCCATGGACACAAGTTCGAGCGCGCCTGGGTGTTTGAGGACGCGGTCTTTGGCCTTAAGAGCTCTGGAGTCGCCGGCTTTAAGCGTGTGGGTATTTATGACCCGCACGGCCGCATGAAGCGCGACGACGTGCGCGCCAACTGCGATATCTTTATCGACAGCTACGAGGAGCTTGATCTGTCCCGCGTGCTTGCATTTGAGGGATAGGCGAGGGCCGTGGCTTGCAAAGTACTTGTAGTCTGCGGCTCGCCCGTGGTGGCGAGCGCAGATCTGTTGCGTAGACTAGCGGGGGAGTGCGACAACGTTGTCGCCGTGGACCGTGGACTCGACGCGCTGCTGGGCGCCGGCCTGGCCTGCGATGTATATGTAGGGGACGCCGATACGGTTAGCGATGCGGGCCGAGCGTTGGTCGATGCCGCCACCGACTTTGAAGTTGAGCGCCACAACCCCTACAAGGACTATACCGATCTGGCGCTGGCGCTCGATTCCGTCCGCCGTCGCTGGCCGGGTGCCGAAGTGGTTGCGACTTGCGCTACGGGCGGCCGTCCCGACATGGCCCTGTCCGTACTGGGGTTGCTTGCAGGCTACGAGGATGTCCCAGTCTGGATTGCCGAGGACAAGGTGGTCGCCCGCATCCTTCGCACAGGCGAATCGTGGACCATTGAGGGCGCCGAAGGCAAGACGTTCTCCATCATTGCTATGGCCCCCAACACCGAGGTAAGCGAACGCGGCCTAGAATGGGAGCTAGATCACAGCCCCCTGGGTCTGTTGGCCGATACGGGCATTAGCAACGTCGTCAGGAGCACGGCCAAGATCCAAGTCCACACCGGCACTGCCATCGCTTATCTATATCAATAGGCATTTTGAACCTGACCCAAAAAAGTCCTTGCACGCCGCGCCAACTTCCCCTATAGTATCTCCTCGTCACGGGGGCGTAGCTCAGCTGGGAGAGCGCTTGACTGGCAGTCAAGAGGTCAGGGGTTCGATCCCCCTCGTCTCCACCATCGTGAATGCAAAGGCCTTCGGTATTACGAAGGCCTTTTTCATGCCAAAATGTCTCGAGCCACAAACTCCACCCACACCAACAAAAAGTTGCACAATTTATTTCCCATGTCTGTACATAGTTTGTTATCCAATCGCAATTACCAGTGAAGCTCGCTGCTCCATTTGGGCTTCAGGAACGACTCTAATCACTGTTTGCGCCCCAATAACCTGCACCAACGTGAACAACCTCCCAAAACAACCCCCTTAAGCACGTCAAATGAACGATATGTTGTCCAACGCAGCCCAAATCAGTTTCGCTAACAGCTTGTGCTAAGATACCTAACGTTACATGAGTTCAACTGTGCTCGCGGCTCCAGCAAGCCAAAAAGCACAGGGTCGATCAGCATCCGGCCGTAACGGCGGTGCCAGAAACACCACGAGCTCCAATAAAGAAGTCATGCGTCGTTGTTTATTTGTTTTGAGTTAATTCTCAAATGAAATAATTAGTAGATTGCATGCCAAAGCGTAGCAGTACTTCAGCTGTTTGCGTGCGGTTCAGTTTTGAATTCGCTTGACTGGATCGCACGCAGCCAGCTGAAGTTGTTGGTGTATTTGCGATACGCGCCAACAACTTCAGCGCTGCTTTTATACATACCGTTCACGGTGGGGCAGAGCCACGTGCTTGTCTGACTGGGCTCAGGGTTTGAATATGGAGCGCCTTCGCGCACAAGCGCCCTGGCGAAGCCATACCCAAACCCCGTGAGCCACACGTAAGACAGCAAGGGGGTGATGCTCGTGTGGTATGTGATCCAGGTCATTAACGGTCGCGAAGATGTAATGCGCGAGCGCATCGAGCACATGGTGCCGGCTGGTGCCATGCAAGAGCTCTTTTATCCCCAATTTCAAACCGAGATTAAGGTTCACGGCGAATGGGTCAATACGACCAAGTCGCTCTTCCCCGGTTATCTTATCTGCGACACGGCAGATCCCCGTACCGTGCAACAGTATCTGCTGCGCATGGACGACTTTGCCCGGGTGCTTTCCCAGGACGGTCAGTTTGTGCCGCTGGCAAAAGAAGAGATCCAGCTTATTGGCGGCTTTACGCACAGGGGAGACCGCGTAGTCCCCATGAGCGAGGCCCTAAAAGATGGCGACCAGGTCATAGTGACGGCAGGTCCACTGTTGGGCCACGAAGGCCTTATCAAAACAATTAACAGACGCAAGTGCACTGCTTATTTGGAGCTCGACCTGTGTGGCCGACGCGTGACAACGCGCGTTGGCCTCGCCGTGCTTTCAAACGAGCAGCGCGTCATGCGCAACCTTAAAAGTGCGATTGCCTAGCTGCTGGCGATTGTCTCGCAAAACTGGGAGGATCCCCGATCTGGGGACGAAGTTTTGGAAGAGAACGTGTCGGATAAAACAAAGTATGTAACGGATGCGCCCGCGGGGGCGGCGCTCATTGCTCAGGCCATGAACCGGCATGAGGACGGCGGCCGCAACAAGGCCATGCAGTCCATCATGGACTGGGATCGTTCGCGCCTGGCCTACCGCGCCGTTAAGCGCGCCTTTGACATCGTGTTCAGCAGTGTCGCGCTCGCCGTCACTGCTATCCCCAGCCTGGTGCTGGCCGCGGCCATCCGCCTGGAGAGCGAGGGCAGCCCCTTCTACAGCCAGATCCGCGTTGGTCAGACCCGTCCCGACGGCAGCCTGACCACCTTCCGAATGTGGAAGTTCCGCTCCATGTACAGGGACGCCGACGAGCGTCTCGCCGAGCTCAAGGAGCAGAACGAGATCGCCGGCGCCATGTTCAAGATGAGGGAGGATCCGCGCGTCACCAAGATCGGGAAGTTCATCCGCAAGCACTCCATCGACGAGTTCCCGCAGTTCTTGAATGTATTCCTGGGGCAGATGTCCGTGGTTGGCCCCAGACCGCCGCTTCCCAACGAGGTTGCGCAGTACACGGAGTATGACCTGCAACGGCTCGCCGTGAAACCCGGTATCACCGGCTGGTGGCAGGTGACCGACCGCAACAACACCGACTTCGACGGCATGGTTCGCCGTGATCTGGAGTACATCGCCAAGCGCAGTGTAGTCACCGATTTAAAGATTGTTCTCCTTACAGTCGTTGAGGTCTTTACTGGTGGAGGTGCGTGCTAAGTGGACTTAACAAAAGCGAAGATATGTATTCCCAGCTCAAGTGGCGGACACCTCACACATATGTGGCTGCTTAAACCAATTTGGGAGAAAGCTGCCGATCGATTCTGGGTGTCCTTTGACAAAGAAGACGCTAATTCTCTATTGAAGGGCGAGCGCGTCTACCATTGCCACTACCCGACGAACCGCAACATTCCGAACCTGCTGAAGAACACGGTTCTCGCCTGGAAGGTGCTCCGCAAGGAGCGTCCCGACCTAATCATCAGCTCCGGTGCCGCGGTTGCGGTGCCGTTCTTCCTGATTGGAAAGATGCTCGGGTCCAAATGCGTCTACGTGGAGGTCTTCGACCGCGTGGATAAGCCCACGATGACCGGTCGCATGCTCAACGGCGTGGCCGACCTATTCGTGGTGCAGTGGCCAGAGCAGCTCGATGTCTACAAGATCGCCGTTGACCTCGGCTCTATCTTCTAGGGAGGTACGCGCATGGTATTCGTGACCGTTGGCACCCACGAGCAGCAGTTTGACCGCCTGATCAAGGCGGTTGACGATCTCAAGGCGGACGGGACGCTCGTTGAGCCCGTCTATATCCAGACGGGTTACTCGACGTACGAGCCCGTCCACTGCGACCACTCGAAGTTCGTCCCGTTCCGACAGATGAAGAGCTATATGGAGGGTGCCGATGTGGTGATCACGCACGGCGGCCCCTCAAGCTTCATCGAGGCCATGGCTGCAGGCAAGGTTCCCGTCGTTGTGCCACGCAGGGGCGACCTTGACGAGCACGTGAACAATCATCAGGCCGACTTCGTGCGCATCGTCGCGGAGCGCCAAGGCGGAATCGTGCCCGTTTACGACATAAACGAGCTGCCCCAGGCGATTGAGCGTGCCCGTGAGCTGTCTCACGGCATCTATTTTAAAAGCCATAATGCAGAGTTCTGCAAAGAGCTGCGTCGATTGATTGAGGAGCTTTAGTTTCTATGATTCCTAAAAAAATTCACTATATATGGTTTGGCGGCAATCCATTGACTCCTCTTGCCGAGAAATGTATCGCTTCTTGGAAAAAATACTGCCCAGATTATGAAATTGTCCGTTGGGACGAATCTAATTTTGACGTTAGTCAAAACCGATATTGTCACGAGGCGTATGACGCGAAGAAATGGGCTTTTGCAAGTGACTATGCACGTTTGTGGGTTCTTGTCAACGATGGCGGTATTTACATGGATACAGATGTTGAAGTGCTGCAGCCGCTTGACAGGTTCCTTGAACTCCAAGCTTTCTCCGGATTTGAAGCCGAGGATAGACTGCCTACTGGTTTAATGGCTTCCTGTAGCAGGCATCCTTTTTTCGAAAAGTTGCTTCATGACTATGAAGATCGATCTTTCTTAAAGCCGAATGGGGCTTTTGACCTTTCAACTAATGTGGAGGCGATCACCAAGGCGTGCGTCGATGCCGGCCTCGTGCTGAATAATACAGAACAGACTGTTGAAGGGTTCACCTTGTTTCCCTCAGAGTTTTTCTGTCCTAAGGACTGGTTGACTAAAGATATTCATCTTACCGAAAACTCCTATGCCATACATCATTTTGACGGATCCTGGGTTAGTGGCGGAACAAAGCTTAAGCACAAGCTGATGAGGACTTTGGGGCCGAAGGGCGTTAAAGCGGTAAAGATGATTTTAGGGGGGTAACGACATGAAAAAGGTGATGCTTGTCTTCGGAACGCGTCCGGAGGCAATTAAAATGTGTCCTCTAGTTAATGAGCTGAAATCACGGTCGGATGAGTTCGAAACGGTTGTGACTGTTACAGGTCAACATCGTGAAATGCTAGATCAGGTGCTACACGTATTCAATGTTGTTCCTGACTATGATTTAGCAATCATGAAGCAGGGACAGACTTTATTTGATGTGACCAGCGAGGTTCTCCAAAAGCTAAAGACTATTCTTGAGAAAGAACGCCCAGACGTGGTTCTTGTCCATGGGGATACCACCTCAAGTTTTGCTGCGGCTTTGGCTTGTTTCTACTTGCAGATACCCGTAGGCCATGTCGAAGCTGGTCTTCGAACGCACGATATCTACAGTCCATGGCCTGAAGAGTTTAATCGGCAGGCTGTTGACATAGTCAGCGAGTATTATTTTGCACCTACTGAAGCAAGCAAGAACAATCTATTAAATGAAGGTAAGGCAAATTCAAAAATATGGGTTACTGGCAACACTGGTATCGATGCCCTTCGCACTACCGTGCGTGATGGTTATTCTCATCCCGAGCTAGAATGGGCAAATGATAGCCGTCTAATTCTTATTACGGCACATCGTCGAGAAAATCTCGGTGAACCAATGCATCGAATGTTCCGCGCCATTCGCCACGTGATGGAGGAGCATCCTGACACCAAGGCGATATATCCCATCCACATGAATCCAAAGGTCCGTAAAGCTGCACATGAGGAGTTGGACGGTTTTAGTCGCCTTCATATAATTGATCCACTTGATGTTCTTGATTTCCATAATTTCCTTGCGGCGAGTTATTTAATCCTAACCGACTCTGGCGGCATTCAGGAAGAAGCTCCAAGTTTGGGTAAACCAGTGCTCGTGATGCGTGACACCACCGAACGACCTGAAGGAGTGTCCGCAGGAACCCTACTGTTGGTTGGAACCGAGGAGGAGATGATCTATCGAGAATTCAGCCGGCTTCTGTCTGATAAAGACGAATATGCAGCCATGAGTAAGGCATCTAATCCCTATGGTGATGGTTATGCAAGTCAACGAATAGCAAATGTGCTATTTAGCTCGGAATCTAGACAAGGGTCAGCTAGTAATTATGAGATGCGATAAAGTCGTCATAACGGTATTTACCCCTACATTTAATCGCTGCAATGAGCTTATCCGACTATATAAGTCTCTTTGCAACCAAACCAAAATGAATTTCGAGTGGATTGTCGTTGATGACGGCTCGTCTGACAACACCAGAGAGTATGTGCAAGCTTTTCAACAGAATTCACCTTTTACTATTCGGTATATTCATCAAGTGAATTCAGGAAAACATGTAGCTCATAATCTTGCGGCTAATATCTCCGAGGGGCGTTACTTCATATGCGTTGATTCTGATGATTGGTTGGAACCTAACGCTATCGAAACAGTATTGGAGGACCTTGATTCCCTAGGATCGGAAGAAGGTCTCATATATCCAAGATTATTTACAAATCAGATCGGTTTAAATAAATGGTTTCAAGATGGGGTTGCAAAAGTAGAACTAGCTGATATACGCATGAAATTTGGGCTTGTAATAGAAACTGCCATTGTATTTAACATATCAGTTTTAAGAAGACACCCATTTCCTGCTATTGTCGGTGAGCACTATATGCCCGAGGAATCTTCCTATTATGATTTCAAATCGCCTGAGGTATTTCTTGTTAGAAATGAAACCTTTTACAGATGTGAATATCTTGATGAAGGCCTTACGAAAAACATTTGGCACAATTGGATTAGCAATCCAATTGGGACACAGATTGCTCTTGAAAAACGATATGAAACCGCAAAGTGCTATTCCGGACTATACGCAATCAAAAATAGAATAGGTGCAATTATCGGCCTGGAATCTCTTCATATGGCTTGCGTAAAACATGCGCCATATCCCGACTCGATGAAATCTTTGCTCGCTTTAGCAGTTCTTCCATTTGCGATGATGCTTTGCTGGAAGAGATTTGGAGCAATTAAACTATGACGAAACAGAACGGCATTGCATATTTCAATCATGAAGAACAGCCTAATAGCGTATTGAAGACGAAGGCCACAGATGCGTTGTATTGCTTCTATTTATTTAGCGTTGTGTTGTTGAGCACACTTGGCATGGGAGCAAGTGATGTGCCGTATATTCTCACTGTAGCGATTGGCGGAGTATTTGCACTTACGCGAATTCTTACATCTAAATATGATCCCCGTTGGTTTCTTTCGACGCTATTGCTACTACTCTTAGCTTCTGTTGAGTTTGCTATCTCGAAGAGATTTACCCTATTTTTAACAGTTCTTTTGCTGGTTGGCGCAAAAGACATGGACATTAAAACGATATTGTATGCCTTTTTGTTGGCAAAAATCATTGGGTTATTATTAATGTTCCTATTAGTTGTTGTCGGTATTTTCAAAATTGAGATTTATCAATATTACAAAATGGCAACAGAGTCATTTGTGCAAAGAGTAACCGTTAACGGAGCCGCCACGAATGTGCTACACCTTTCTTTGCTATCGATTATATTCCTCGTCTTCTACTTGAAGAAAGGCCATTTGAGCTATACGCAGTATATAGCGTTCCTATTTTTAAATATGGTATTTGAACAAATCACCCACAGCTTTCTCGGCCTTTTTCTTGGCACGGGTGGCCTATTTTTGTTTTACGTTCTCCAGCATTCGAAGATAATTAGAGATTTATTCATTCGGTTTTCTATATATTTACTGCCTGTGATAATGCTTTTTTCATTTGGAACTGCCATTCTCTACGGATCATCGCCCTTTGTTAGCGTTCTTGATAGAATTTTCCAAGGAAGAATTTCTTATAATCACTATTTTCTCACTTCAACTAGCCCAAGCCTATTTGGTCATGGCATGCTTACTGCCGAAGGCAACTTCGACAATAGCTTCGTGTTTGTATTCGTTGCCTACGGATTAATTGCCTTCATTTTGCTATTCGGTTCAATGCAGTTAATTGCTAAACGGCTTAAAGAAACACGCGATTGGGTGTCTCTTGCATTTGTGATTCTTTACATGATTGCAGGTCTGAGTGAAAGTTTTTACCCGGCTGCTGCTGTCAATCCATCCCTATTTATGCTTGTTCCATTACTTAGCTTTAATGGGCGATTTGAAATCGCAAAGCAGAACTGCGTCCTGAATAAACAACCTACTTTATAAAACCTTGAAACCTTGTTCGTGATGGGAATAGCTTACCATGTCACAAGAAATATCGTATTCATCTAGCGGAGGCGGCTTTGCACCAGTTGCGATTACAACGTTGAATAGAATCGAGTGCCTAAAAACAACGATTGATTCACTCGGTAAATGCCATTGTGCCGAGTACACTGACGTCTATATTTCAGTCGATTATCCACCGAATATAAAATATAAGTCTGGTTATGTTGAAGTCTGTAATTATCTGAGCACAATTCATGACGACCATCCTTTTAAATCGCTAAATCTTTTTTTTCATAAGGCTAATTTAGGCCCGTTTGAAAACTATCTTTGGCTCGTACATCTAATCCTCTCAAAATATGATTCGATTATCATTTTGGAAGATGATAACGAGCCTGCTCCTTGTTTCTTGGATTTTTGCAACAAGGCGCTTCAAATTTACGCCACCGATAGCGATGTTGTTGTAATCAATCCTTCTGATTACGTTTGGTGTGGAGATGGATACACTCCAGTACTTAGAAGCATAAACACTGATGATTGCAATACCGAGAAACGACAAATGTTATGGCATGGCATGGCATCCTGGAGTGAACGTATCCTACCGTATTACAACTTTGTTCTAGATCAATCAATCCTATCGATAGGCGATCACCCGTCAGCTTTATTAAAGTTATTCAGACGCTCCAAATCCCTCTGCTACCAATATCTCAAGGATACATATAACGCTAGAGTCAAAGCGCCCTGGCACAATGGGCGACTTTACTCTATTGATATGCTATGGGATGTTGCCATGATTGTATTTGACAAGGTCGCCATTTGCCCTATCGAAAACTTGCAACGTGACTTAGGGGTCGTGGGCAACGGCCATAGCTTTACAAAAGCGTTCTCTAATTCAGCAGAACTGCAGAATCGAAAACTAAAAGAAGAACCAGAATTTGACTTTGTGAACCCCCAAGATGCTGTCCTAAACATGGATGAGCTTATTCTTCACGACAAATTTCAGTCAAAACCTTGGTGGAAATGGGCTTTCTTAATCATTGGTTATCTAGCGAAGTATTTACAGAGAAAGCTGACTGGGAAATCTCATAAGCTAATTAATCCATGGAGTGAATATGACAGGTAGACAAGAGCCATCTCTTAAACAAGAGACACTTTCTTCTTTAATCTGGAAACTATTTGAAAGGGGAGGAAATGCAGTTGTTCAACTCGCCGTACAGATTGTTATGGCGCGCCTGCTTGCCCCTGAAGAGTTCGGTGCCCTAGCAATTATTCTTGTCTTTGTTAACATAGGTAATGCAATTGTTCAATCTGGCTTAAATACATCAATAGTTCAAGCTCAAACAGTTGATGATTCCGATTTGTCGACAGTGTTCTGGCTGAGTTTTGGAACCTCAATTGTTCTATGCTTATTGGTCTATATTTCAGCACCAGCAATTGCGTCGTTTTACTCCTTGGATTATCTAATCTGGCCCTTACGCGTTATGGGTTTTTTGCTATTGGTCACAGCCTTCAATTCCGTTCAGGTGGCAATAGTACAGCGGGACCTTAAACTACGTAAGGTGTTTAATGCAACAATTGCAGCTGTTATTGTTTCTGGAATAGCAGGTATTTTTGCAGCCAAAGCAGGGGCCGGTCTTTGGGCTTTAGTTCTTCAGCAGCTAATTTATCAATTTAGCAACTGTCTAGTTTTAGGCCTCCAGGTTAAATGGTTTCCGAAGCCCAAATTTAATAGATCGAAAGCTCGCAAGCATTTTAGTTTTGGCTGGAAACTCCTCGTTTCTGGTTTATTGGATCAAGGCTATCAGTCTCTTTCAGATTTAATTATAGGTAAGCAATTCAGCGCCTCAGACCTCGGCTTAGTTTCTCAGGGAAAAAAGTACCCCCAGGCTCTGGGGGGCATGTTGGATGGGGCAATTCAGCCTGTCATGCTGTCAGCCATTTCGCGGGTTCAGGCTGATACCGATCAGGTGAAGCGATTAGTGCGAAGGGCTTTAAAAACATCAAACTTTGTTATTGTTCCAGCTATGACGCTATTTGCAGTAGCGGCTAAACCAATAGTTGTCTTATTATTAGGAGAGAAATGGCTGCCTTGTGTACCGTTTCTTCAGATGTATTGCTTTATATACGCCCTATTACCAATACACACCACTAACCTGCAGGCACTTAACGGCATGGGGCGTTCTGATCTGTTCCTGAAGCTTGAACTTATCAAAAAGGCATATGGTATCTGCTTCATTTTGTTTGCGGCCTTTATATTAAAGGACGTTTACCTTATGGTGGCTATGTATATGATTACCGGCATCATCGGAACATTTGTTAACTCTTATCCCAACAAACGGGTTATCGGATACTCCTACTCTGAGCAAATACGCGATATCGCTCCTGCATTTGTGATTTCAGCAATTGCAGGAGGACTTGCACTGTTTTGCGGTTTATTTGTCGCCTCGCCTGGACTTCAAATTCTTGTCGAAGTTGCCGTAATGGCAATTACCTATTTTGGTATCGCAGTCATTTTTAAACTCGAAGCCTTTGAATACCTCATCAATACCGCCAGGGATTTTTTGGGTGCAAAACGTCGTTAAAGACGTTGTATCAATACCGTAACCGTTTTAGTCATCGTTCTTTGAAAGCTGCATAGCGAAGGGAAGGTACCTGATATGGGTAACCGCATTCTTGTCACACGATCATCCATGCCTCCTATGGAGGAATACTTTGAAGAGGTCGCACCTCTTTGGGAAAGTCATTGGCTTACCAATATGGGTGTTGAACATAAGAAACTCGAGGCAGACCTCAAGGAGCGTTTGGGGATCGACAACCTTGCTCTGTTCACGAATGGTCACAATGCTCTAGAGTGCATCCTCGAGGCCATGGCTCTTCCGACCGGCGGAGAGGTCATCACTACACCGTTCACCTTTGCCTCGACCACTCACGCTATCGTGCGAAAGGGACTTACTCCCGTATTTGCCGACGTGAATCCCGTGAATCTAACGTTGGATCCCGAGAGCATTGAACGATTAATCACCCCGCGCACCTGCGCCATCGTGCCTGTGCATGTTTACGGCAATCTTTGCGATGTTGATGCCATCCAGGAGATCGCTGACCGTCACGGGCTGAAGGTCATCTATGATGCGGCCCATGCCTTCGGCGTCGAGCGCGTGAACGAAGACGGAAGCAGCGATAGCGCGGCGACTTTCGGCGATGCGGCCATGTTCAGCTTCCATGCGACCAAGGTATTCAACACCATCGAAGGTGGTTGCGTCTGCTTCAAGGACGAAGATCTGTATCCGCTGCTCAATCAATGGAAGAACTTTGGAATCACGGGACCCGAGGACGTCGAGTACGTGGGTGGCAATGCCAAGATGAATGAGTTCTGCGCGGCTATGGGCGTCTGCAATCTTCGTCACCTGGACGCCGAGATCGGCAAGCGCAAGGCCGTTGCTGAGCGTTACTGGGATAACCTTGAAGGCACAGCTGGCGTGACCGTTTTCCGTCCTGCCAAGAACATCCGCCACAACTATGCGTACCTTCCCGTGTTGTTCGATCCGAGCGTCTTCGGCGCCTCGCGCGATGACGTATTCGATGCCCTGGACAAGGCTGGCGTCGGTGCGCGCAAATACTTCTATCCACTGGTCAACGATTACGCATGCTATAGAAGCGTGTACTCAAGCGACCGCACGCCCGTGGCAAAGAAGGCGGCATCCCAGGTGATCACGCTTCCCATGTACGCCGATTTGACGTTGGAAGACGTTGACCGCATCTGCCATGTCGTTCTCGATACTGGAAAGACCATTTAGGAGATTCCCATGAGCAACGTTCTCGTCACGTCCATCGGGTCGGTTTCCGCCGACATAACCATCAAGTCGCTCAAGAGACTTGGACATCGCGTCATCGGGGCCGACATCTACCCACGTGAATGGGTAGTGGACGCCTATAACGTCGATAAGTTCTACAGAATTCCATTGGTGGGCGACGCCGACGCCTACCTCTCCGAAGTCCACGAGATCTGTGAGAATGAGCGCATCGATTACTTCATCCCCCTCATCGACCCCGAGGTGGATCTCCTTAACGAGAGCCGTGCCTGGTTTGAGGAACACAATGTAACGCTTTGCATATCGACCAAGCGCTCGTTAGACATCATCCGTAACAAGAAGATCCTGCAGGACTTCATTAAATCTGAAGTCCCCGAGGTCAACGGCATCCCGACTCTCATGGTTGACGCCACGGACAAGCTTCCCTGGGAGTATCCTGTCGTGGTGAAGCCGTATGATGGGCGTTCCAGTCAGGGCCGAGAGTACATCGGCTCTAACGAGGAGTGGGAGACATATAAGGAAAAGCGCTCGGGCTCGAAGAGTATCGTGGAGCCCTTTGTGAGCGGACCCATCGTAATGGTTGAAGTCATACGACAGGAGTCATCGGGAAGGTGCGTCTGTGTCACTCGTCAGGAGCTCGTGAGTACACCCCACGGCTGCGGCACGACTGTGCACGTCTATTCCGATCCCGAGCTAGAAAACGCAAGCCGAGCTCTCGCCGCGAAGCTCGGCGTTAACGGCTGCGTGAATTTTGAGTACATTAAGCACGAGGACGGGCGCCATTTCTTCGTCGAATGCAATCCCCGTTACTCAGCCGGTCTCGAATTCTCTTACCTTGCCGGTTACGACTGCATCGCGAACCATCTCGACTGCTTCGGCGGCCGCATGATTGATGATTTCGAGTTGCGCGCCCCGTTCATTTCCGCTCGCAAGTATGAAGAATACGTTACTTCCATCGATAGATAATTGTATCTTTTGCTAGGGACGGTATGAGCACGTTCTCATTTCATTAAATAACTGGTTTTCGGGCTCAGTACGCGGGAAATTCAATACCTCGCGTACTGAGCCCTTCGCTTCAAAACTAAAGCAAATGGCCTGATTCACTAAGATCGCATATCGGCAGCAGATGGATCAAACATCGGTTTTCGATTTCATTCCAACCGGGAGTAACTGTCGGCTGCTTCGCCTCTATGCCATGCTTGGTCTCACGGCCCCATATTAACTAAGGATTTTCATGAAAGGCATCATCCTTGCCGGAGGGTCCGGCACCCGGCTACATCCCATAACAAAGGCGGTCAGCAAGCAACTGCTACCTATTTACGATAAGCCGCTTGTCTATTATCCGTTAAGCGTCCTGATGCTTGCGGGCATCCGCGAGGTGCTCGTCATTTCGACGCCGCGTGACCTGCCCGCTTTCAAGGAGCTTTTGGGGGACGGCGCCGAGCTGGGCATGCGGCTTGAGTACGCCGAACAGGCCGAGCCGCGTGGGCTTGCCGAAGCATTTACCATCGGGCGCAACTTTCTTGCCGGCGAGCCGTGTGCGCTGGTTCTGGGTGACAACATGTTCCATGGACAGGACCTTACTCGCGTGCTCACGCGGGCAAAGGAGAAAGTGGAACACTATGGCGGGGCCGTAGTGTTCGGTTACCCCGTGCAGGACGCCAGGGCCTTCGGTGTGGTGGAGTTCGACCAGAATCATCGTGTGGTTGGCATCGAGGAAAAGCCCGAGGTTCCAAAGTCGAACTACGCAGTACCGGGTCTGTATTTCTATGATGGACAAGTTTCCGACATCGCGGCCAACGTTAAACCAAGCGCGCGCGGCGAGCTTGAGATCACGAGCATCAACAATGCCTATCTAGAGCAAGGTCAACTGTCGGTCGAGTTGATGGGCCGGGGTATGGCGTGGCTGGATACGGGAACCCCCGAGGGGCTTCTTAAAGCCGCGGAATACGTTGAGGCCGTGCAGAGCCGCCAAGGGTATTACATCGCATGCTTAGAGGAAATCGCCTATCGCCGCGGCTTCATCGACTCCGCCGCGTTGCGCAAACTGGGCGAGGCATTGGAGAAGACAGCGTACGGCAAGTATCTTCTGAGCGTAGCCGACGAGGTTAAGAGAGGGTAAGCATGTCTGAGATCTTTGAACCCAAGAACATCATCGTCACGGGCGGCTGCGGCTTCATCGGCAGCAACTTCGTGCACTACGTCGTGAACAACCACCCGGGCGTCCACGTCACCGTCCTGGACAAGCTGACCTACGCCGGCAACCCCGAGAACATCGCGGGGCTGCCCGAGGACAGGGTCGAGCTCGTCGTCGGTGACATCTGCGACGCGGAGCTGCTCGATAGGATCGTCCCCGGCCACGAAGCGATCGTGCACTACGCCGCAGAGAGCCACAACGACAACTCCATCGCCGACCCGGAGCCGTTCTTGCGCACCAACGTGGAGGGCACCTTCCGCCTGCTGGAGGCCGTCCGCAAATTCGGCGTCCGCTACCACCACGTCTCCACCGACGAGGTCTACGGCGACCTGGCGCTCGACGACCCCGCCAAGTTCACCGAGGAGACGCCGTATAAGCCCTCGAGCCCCTATAGCTCCACCAAGGCGAGTTCCGACATGCTCGTGCGCGCATGGACCCGCACCTACGGCCTGCACACCACGATCTCCAACTGCTCCAACAACTACGGCCCCTACCAGCACGTGGAGAAGTTCATCCCCAGGCAGATCACGAACATCGTCGACGGCGTCCGCCCCAAGCTCTACGGGAAGGGCGAGAACGTCCGCGACTGGATTCACACCGAGGACCACAGCTCCGCGGTGTGGGACATCCTCACCAAGGGCCGCATGGGGGAGACCTACCTCATCGGCGCCAATGGGGAGAAGAACAACATCACCGTCCTGCGCATGATCCTGGAGGCCATGGGCCGCGACCCCGAGGACTTCGACTGGGTCGCCGACCGCCCCGGCCACGACCGCCGCTACGCCATCGACTCGACCAAGCTCCAGCGCGAGCTGGGCTGGAGGCCGGCCCACACCGACTTCGCCGAGGGCCTGAAGGCCACCATCGACTGGTACGTGGCCAACGAGTCTTGGTGGCGCCCGGCCAAGGAGGCCACCGAGGCCCGTTACCGCGCACAGGGCCAGTAGGAGGGGAGAGAGACATGGCAGACATCGCATTCGAGAAGGACCTCGCCGTCGCCGAGACCGGCATCGTGGGCCTCAAGGTCGTCGACCTCGCCGTCCACGGCGACTCGCGCGGCTGGTTCAAGGAGAACTGGCAGCGCGCCAAGATGACCGCGCTGGGCATCCCGGACCTCAGGGTCGTCCAGAACAACGTCTCCTACAACGACCGCCGCGGCGTCACCCGCGGCATCCACGCGGAGCCCTGGGACAAGTTCATCTCCGTGGCGCGCGGCTCGGTCTTCGGCGCATGGGTCGACCTGCGCGAGGGTAGCGAGACCTACGGGAAGGTGTTCACCTGCACGCTCGACCCGTCCAGGGCCATCTACGTCCCGCGCGGCGTGGGCAACTCCTTCCAGGCCCTGGAGGACGGCACCGCCTACACCTACCTGGTGGACGCCCACTGGTCGCTCGAGCTGAAGAGGACCTACACCTTCGTGAACCTCGCCGACCCCGAGCTCGACATCGAGTGGCCGATCCCGCTCGACCAGGCCACCGTCTCCGAGGCGGACCTCAACCACCCGATGCTGAGGGACGTCGTCCCCATGGCGCCGAAGCGCACCCTCGTCACCGGCTGCGACGGCCAGCTGGGCCATGCGGTGCGCGCGTTGGCCGAGGAGCGCGGCGTCGCCAAGGACTTCGACTTCTGCGACATCGACACCTTCGACATGTCCGACCCGAAGGCCTACGATCAGTACGACTGGTCGCTCTACGGCACCGTCATCAACTGCGGCGCCTACACGGCCGTGGATAAAGCGGAGACCCCCGAGGGCCGCGTCATCGCCTGGAAGGCCAACGCGACCGGGCCGGCGCTGCTCGCCCGCGCCTGCGCCGAGCACGGCGTCACCCTCGTGCACGTGTCCTCCGACTACGTCTTCGACGGCACCGCCGAGGTGCATGACGAGGAGGAGCCCCTCAGCCCGCTGTCCGTCTACGGCCAGACCAAGGCCGCCGGCGACATCGCCGTGGCCGGGTGCCCCCGCCACTACATCATGCGCTCCAGCTGGGTCATCGGCGAGGGCCACAACTTCGTGAAGACCATGAAGGGGCTGTCCGACCGCGTGGCCGACCCCGAGGACAATCTCACGCAGGTCACGGTCGTGGACGACCAGCTGGGACGCCTGACCTTCACGCGCGACATGGCCGCCGCCATCTTCCACGTGCTGGGCACGCACGCGCCCTACGGCACCTACGACTGCACCGGCTCCGGCGCCGTGAAGAGCTGGGCGGACATCGCCCGCGCCGTCTTCGAGGCCGCCAACGGCAACGGGGATAAGGTCGTGCCGGTGTCTACCGCCGACTACTACGCGAACGCCGCGGGCCCCATCGCCCCGCGCCCGGTCCACTCCGCGCTCGACCTGTCCAGGCTCGAGTCGGTTGGCTTCCGCATGCCCGACTGGGAGAAAGAGCTGGGGGAGTACCTCAAGACGCTCTAGCCGCTATTAACTTTTCGAGAGTAAAAGCCGCCGTTCTTTAACGGCGGCTTTTCTTATGATTGGCGTATAGCCCGGCTGCAAAAAGAGCAGCGACGGTCGCTAGACTAACCGCAAGTCCCGCAAATGCGCCCGGGGTCTTATAGGTCATTGCGATCTCATTCGTGCCTTTCTGTACTCTCAGGCACGACATGCCCTTGTCGGCGGCGGGGGTTAGTTCTGCGGCGGCTCCGTTAATCGTTACGCTCCAGCCGTCATCGTACGGGACACTCAGCAACAAGTTACAGTCATTCTCGGCGGTATACTCGCCCTCGACCATGCCGTCCTCGAAAACCGCCGGAACAAACTCGCTCGTCTTAAGTTCGTCGATAATCTGCTCATAGACTTCCAGATTGAGCGCGTAAAAAATCGGTTCATTGCTTTGGGGTATATCGGAATAACCCTCTGCGACCTCCAGCGATACCGTATGCGAGCTTGGACCATCCGATGCATCTGCAATCTGGCGGATATTGTTATCGAATCGCCAAGCTTCGTTATTGATCGTTCGCTGGTCGATGGTGAGGGCGACGGGCCAATAGCTGCCGGCATTCGCATCTTTGTTGATATAGAGATAGCCGATTGATCCTGCCGGCACGGTGACGCTCCATTGCTTTGCGTCCTGACTGTCCGCCGTTTTCGTGGCGTTAATCTCGGTGTAGAGCTCAACGTTGTGGCCGAGGATTTTGCAATACAGGTCGTTTTGCATCTCGAAGGGGTTCTCGCCCTCCAGCGTGCAGTTTTGAATGTCTTTAGAGGCCGCGATACCAAGGTTGAGCGCATAGGGGTTCTCGTACACGGCGCTTGTGGAGTCGGCCTGATTCGTCTTTGCCGAAACGTATCCCGCAGGCGCGTTTTCAGGAATGGCATACTTAACTCCCAATAGGGCATCGACGGCGAGAATGGGCTCGGCATAACGGGTCGAGAATTCGCCGACGCTGCTATATCCAAGGGAGTTGAGCAGTGCGATAGCCTGCGGGTTGTTGGCAGACGAATACGAAGACAACTGGTTGTACCCAAGCGCCAGACCTTCGTTGAGGGCGGCGCTGTCGACGCGTGTGGTCGTGCGGTCTATGCGATAGAACGATGCCGAAGTCTGGTCTTGAATGGCCGTGATCGTGTCGGTTGCGGTGGCGACATAGGCGCTGTTGGCTTCTTCGGAATAGCCTGTGTACAGCTGGTTCCACATAACATGGGCGTTGGCAAATAGTTCAATTGCCGTGAGTGCTAGGAGCGGCATGATGATGGCCGGATGATGGGCTCGACGTAATGTTGGCCGTTCTTTGAGTTTCTGCAGCGCGTATCCTGCCGCCCACAGTGCAAAGAAGCTAAGCAAGAAAGCCGTGCGCGAATAGAAACCGTTGGGAACGCGCATGCCGCACCAGATGTACTCAAGCGGGCTCAAAACGGAGCTGGCGACCAGGATTATCGTGACGACGAGCGTTGCGATGCGCGTCTTGATTGAAACCGTGCGGTTAAACAGCAGACCCACCGCGAGCAGCATCATGATGACGCCGCAATAGAACTGCGGTGTACTATCGTCGTTCACCCACATGCCGGGGAGAAAGCCCCTGATGAGCGATTTGAGGCTGGTTTTAAGCAGCGGTCCGAGGGCTAGGACGGGGCCGCCCTTGGACATGGCAAGGATGGCCGGCAAAAAGGCTGTCTCTTATACACATCTC
>UQOJ01000028.1 GCA_900542635.1 uncultured Collinsella sp. | reverse complement strand
AAAGATCGAGTCGTCCTCGCAGACGCTCAAGCAGGAATACCTCGATACATACGAGCGAGGTGAATGACATGATAGGCAAGAGCTATGCAAAGATAGCGATTGTTGGCTTTGTACTTTGTCTTGCAATGGTGCTATGTGCATCATTTGCGAGGTATAGGTCCGAGCAGTCGTTCATCGATGGCGCTGAAAATGGGTTTGGCATAGACGGGATGTATGTCAACGATGGCGCGACCAGGCCGTCTATGGCGATTCTTGCAGGCGAAGACATGGAATGGCAAATCTGTAATGACGATGGCTCTTGTCTGAGTGGTCGTTTGGCCGCAACGAGCGACCCGAATTCGTTCGATCTTCTCGACAATGATGGATCGGATTGCGGTTCAGTTCACCTGTCGTATGCATCACGAGATGGGATGGACGGCATTCTCTACGTCTCCCACGAGTCTGGCGATTTCAAGATGCGCAGGACTAACCGAGTGCCGGCTTTTTTCGAGGAGTGAGAATTCCCGGCGGTCTGCCGATCAGGCCGCCGGGGTATTGAACCCCGCATTCATCCGTACACACACGGATGAATGCGGGAAGTGTCCGGATGAAGTTGATAATCAAGGAAACAAAGCCGTTCTGCCTGGGACGGCTTTGGCTTGGACTTTAACTACAACATCGCAATCGACACTTATCAGCTCGCGCAACGCGCATGGCCAAATCTCGGACGCTGGTGCATGGAGGACCTTCGAGATTTACTGGACATCCAAAACGACGACGCACACCGCGTGCTCGCCGACTGCGAAGACGAGATGGCTGTCTACAATGCGATCAGAAACGGCGTGAAGTCCGGAGAGCTTTCTGTGGAACCGCCGCGCCGTCGCGCGAGCCGACCGGGCAACCCGGGCAATCTGGTCCCGGCTCTCCCGGTCGTATTCCTACGATATCGCCCCTAGATCACCAATGCGTCAGATAAAGAATGAGGCAATGGCTATGATCACGCCTACGGCGGATGCAACGACTGCGCCTTTTTTCCTCTCCTTTAGTCCGACGAATAGGGTTGCCGTAAAGTAAAGGGCGGAAATGCAGGATATGGCAAGCGAAACGAGTTCCTTGGGCGGTTTCAGCAAAAGGTCGCTAGCAAAGAGTAATGCAAGCAGGGCAAAGCCGATTGTGTTCAAGTATCTCGATTGATTTTGCGACAACATGGCAACTTCCTTTCAGAACATGCAAGTGAAAAGTCGGTACGATGTCATTGCGGTTGCAAAAAAGCCGCCGCCAGGACCGGTTGTCACGAGACCGGCGATAACTTCAGCGGTGCCAGCAAGGTAGGGATCGCGCAGGCAAGCCTCCTCCTTCGCGTTCAGCTTGACCTTGTGAGGGACGGGGCGGTTATTTGCAGATCCGTGAGAATCGCACCACGCCTTGGAATATGAATCCGCGCAGCGCCCGCGCTCAAAAAAGGGATATATCGTAATTTTCGTCGTAATTGACTCCGACGTAGATATCGCTGCTCTCGGCGGGAGATCCCTCGTCGGCATGGGCTGCCGCAACGGGTACAAATGGTGTCATGACAAGGGAGAGGCAAAGAGTTGCTGAGACGATGGAGGGTAGGCATTTCTTCATGGCGGGCTCCTTAATCTGGCCTTTTATAGTTACTCGATGTCGCCTCCTTTCGCTTTCTATCCGTTGTATTCGGCGTGTTTCTTTAATAAGGCAAGAGATTCTTTCTTTCCTTCGGCTGAGCCGATGATGTTTCCTTGATCATCCAGTATGAATACGGACGGAATATGCTCAAGTTCATATTGGTCATACACGGCCTTATCTTAATCTATGTATATGGGAAGCCTCCTTCATGGATCGAGGCTTCTTTAATCGTGCTGTCCTCGGAAACAGTGAAAAGGTTCTTCCTTATGGCTGCGAAATTATCAAGTTGTTGCATATCCTCTATGAGAGATTCGCAGTGCGAACACCACGATGCCCAGATACCGCATCATCGGTATCAACCATGACGACCTCGCCGACGGTAGCGGCAAGGCGGGGCTGACGTTTGAGACGACCAACGATGTCCTATACAAACACATCTGGAACGACACAAAGACCAATGTCGGCGGTTGGAGGTCCTCTAAGCTCCGCGCCCGCCTGAACTCCGGTGACCTCTGGGTGCTCCTGCCGGCCGAGCTCCGGTCCAAGGCGAAGGCCGTCACGAAGATGACGGACAACGAGGGCGGCGGTAGCGCCGGCACTCCGACGGCAACGAATGACAAGGTCTTCATCCTCTCGACGACCGAGATTTACGGAGACCTCCAGTCTGACGGCGCCCAGTACGAGTACTATGCGACGTCGAGGTATTCTGGACCTGAGATTGTGTGCTATTTCAGCACTCGTTCCGTGTCTCCGAGTGACTCAACGGACTTTATCTATGTTGGCCCTTTCGGTCGCTGGAGCAGCGGTAGTGCCAACAGTGCCGGCAACGTGTTTCCCGCTTGGTGCTTCTAGATTTTCTAGTGCAAGGCCCGCGCGACTCCGCGCGGGCCTATCTTTTGGCAAGTGTACGAACGGTTTAGGTTCGCGGCACAGGTATTCGGGTTGAGGAGAAATAGGGTCATACGGCGGCTCTCAGAGCGCCTGCCGCACTCCCCCGCCATTGCCTCTGCGGCGTCCTCGTATAGAGCCCATCCTGCTTGGCATTTCGTTGCAACAGTCCACTTGTCCACCGATCAAGTGAACTACTGGAATAAATACAGCGACACGCTTGTTCGTTACAGTCGCTATATCTGTGTAAATCGCCGCGATAAATACAGCCTGTACTCGACTGTATACCAGCTACGCGTATGTAGATTCATATCGCGTTAATAAATCGGCTCAAGCTTGTGCAAAACGCGCAAGTAGCCGCAAAAGGTTGATTATCGCGCAGGTAGATTTTTGGCACCCTGTTGCTTAATCAAAATTAAGCAATTGCTAAAAACAAAAAAGGTCAGACACTAAGTGCCTGACCTGCAAACTTCTGGTCGGGACGACTGGATTCGAACCAGCGACCCCTTGACCCCCAGTCAAGTGCGCTACCAAGCTGCGCCACGTCCCGAAGCTTTTGTTTGTTGCTCTGCTCTCGCTCGCAACAGGGAGTATATTAACCCGAAACTTTGCCCTTGTGCAAGAACTTTTTTAAATATTTTGAAGCAGGTCTAAAATTGTATCTGCGAGCTGGGGTTTTGTTAGCACGGGAAGTTCCTGCGTACCCGCTGTGCTCACAATCCAGGCCTTATTGGTGTCGGTTCCAAAGCCCGAATCGGCGCGCGAGACATCGTTGGCGATGATCGCGTCGCAGCCCTTGCGGGCGAGCTTGCGCTGCGCGTACTCCACGACGTTATCGGTCTCGGCCGCAAAGCCAATCACGCACCGCTCTCCCTTTTGGCGCGAAAGCTCGGCTAAAATATCGGCTGTCTCGACCAGTTCGATGCAATCCAGGCGCTCGTTGGCCTTTTTGAGCTTATGGTCGGCAGGGGCCGCGGGGGTGTAGTCGGCGACAGCGGCCGCACAAATGGCCGCATCGGCCGTCTGAAAGGCGCTCAGAGCCGCCTGTAGCATCTCTGCTGCGGTCTGTACGCGCACGCACTCCACGCCGCGGGGAACATCGAGCGATGTCGGCCCCAGCACAAGCGTGACCGCAGCGCCGCGGCGAGCGGCCTCCCCCGCCAGGGCGATGCCCATCTTGCCCGACGACCGGTTGCCGATGAAGCGCACCGGGTCGATCGGTTCGTGCGTGGGGCCGGCAGTAATCACGATGCGCTTGCCCGCCAGGTCTTGCGGGACGGGCTTGAGCACCTCGTAGACGGCCTCGACGATGTCCTCGGGCTCGCTCATGCGTCCCGTATCCACATCGCCGCAGGCAAGGTAGCCGCTTCCCGGACCCACAACGTGGACACCGCGCTCGCGCAGCGTGGCCATATTTGTCTGCGTGGCAGGCGCCTTCCACATGCCATTGTTCATGGCCGGCGCGATCACGATGGGGCGCGGCGTTGCAAGCAACGTGGTGGAGATGAGATCGTCGGCGATGCCATTGGCCATCTTGGCAATGATGTTGGCCGTCGCGGGCGCCACGACCACCAAGTCGGGCTCCTGCGCCAGCGAAATGTGGTGGATGGGGTCGGAGGGGTCGTCGAACAGGCCCACGGCAACGGGCTCGCCCGTGAGGGCGCGGAAGGTGAGCGGGCCCACAAACTCCGTAGCATGTTCGCTCATAACGACCTTGACGCGCGCGCCGCGCTTTTGCAGCAGGCGCACGATATTGCACGACTTATAGGCGGCGATCCCGCCGGTAATGCCCAGCAGGATCGTTTTTCCCTCAAGTTGCATTGAATTGTTGGGTGCCGCCATCGTTTAAGCTTCCTTGCTGGGGAGCACGAGCAGGCGGTGGCAGTACGGGCAGTGCGTAATCTCACTGCCGTCGTGGTTGAGGTCACTCATGGACGACGCCTGCAGCGCGGTGTGGCAGACCGTGGGGATGTTGCCCTTGATTGTCTCGACGGCCAGGCCGCGGAACTGCTTGAGCAGACGCTCGTAATCGGTGAGCACGTCGGTCGGCAGCGTGGCGGCAAGCGCGGTGCGCTCCTTGGTGGCGGCATCAATCTGGGCCTGCAGGTCGGCGGCCTTGGCGCGGGCGGCCTTGGTGTCGGCCTTCACGCCCTCCTCGAACTTGGCGATGATGGCCTGCGCGCGAGCCTCACGGTCAAGCGCTTCCTTATGGGCGACAACGACGTCCTTGCGGGTGTGCTCGATCTTGTCCAGGCGTTTTGCCAGGGTGGCGAGCTCGTTTTCCAGATCCTGGACCTCGCGGTAGTCAGAGCCGTCGACGTGGCGCTTCTTGGCTGCCTCAATGGCGTTGTTGGTCTGGATCTCGGTGGTGTTGAGATCGTCAAGCTCAATGTCCAGGTCCTTGCGCTGAGCATAGAGCTTGGTCATCTCGGCCTTGAGCTTAACGTAGGTCTTGCGCTTGGAAGCGAGCTCCTTGAGCTCCGGCATATTGGCAAGTTCGCTTTTGTTGCGGGCGAGCTCCAAATCGATCTGTTGCAGCTTGAGTAGCGTAGCGCCGGCGCTCATAAGTTCTCTCCTTTTGTCACAGTCCACCATTGGCAAGGGTTCAGTATTTTAATCGCATGACGGGGGTCGACCCCGGCGTCAACCGCAGAGTTCATCAAGATATCCACGAACGGCTCCTCGGAGCGGTCGTGACCGAGCAGGATGACGCTCAGACCGCGCAGAACGAGGTCCTGCGCCACGTGGTAGCCGGCCTCTCCGGTCGCAATAGCATCCGCGCCCGCGGCGATGGCAAGCTCACCAAAATCTCCCAGGGAGCCGCCCAGAATGGCGATGGAGCGGCATGGGCGATCGGCGTCGCCCCACACGCGCGGATCGCTTTCATAGGCCGTGGCGGCGCGTGCGGCAAGGTCGCGCAGGCTGCAGGGGTTGCGGAGGGTCGCGAGTGCGCCCAGACCGGTGAGCCCAGGCTCGTTCACATGCTCCAGCGAGCTCATGGGCTCAGCGCCCAGCAACTCACTCAGGCGAACGCGCGCTTCGTGCGAGCGGTCCAGGTTGGTGTGAAGCGAGATGATGCTCACGCCACAACGAGCTGCCTCGTATAGTGCAGCGCTGCACTGGGGACGCGCGGAATCGGCCGGACAAAAGGCCTCGGGCGCCTTGATATAGATGGGATGATGCGTCAGCAGCACGTTAGCGCCGGCCTCGAGAGCGCGGCGCACGTTGGCCTCGGTCGCGTCGAGCGCGCAGGCAACACCGCGGATCTCGGCAGCGGGATCTCCCACAGATAGCCCAACATGATCCCAACCCTCGGCATCCGCCTTGGGGTAGCGCGCCAGCAGCGCACGTTCAAGCTCGGAGACGATCATGCGGCACCTACGATCGAAAGCAGTGTCTGGGCAAAGTCGTCCAGGTCGGCAGAGTTCACGCGATCATCGAATGAGATGCGCAGTGCGCCCAGCGCCTGCTCGCGACCAATGCCCATGGAGCTGAGCACGTGACTCGGGTCCATGCTGCCGCTCGAGCAAGCCGATCCGGCCGAAACCTCAAAGCCGGCGGCATCGAGCTTGATGATGAGCTCCTCGGAGTCCATGCCGTCGACGTAGATCGAAACCATACCCGGCAGACGATCGGCCTGCGCGTAGTCGCCCATCGTGGCGTGAATGCGAGGATGGGCCGTAAGCGTGGCGTAGAGCTTGTCGGAAAGGGCCTGCAGCGTCGCACGCTCCTGGCCCACATTCGGCAGCAACACGGAAGCGGCAGCGGCAAAAGCCAGCTGCGTGCGCAGATCCTGCGTACCGGCGCGACGGCCGGCTTCCTGTCCACCGCCAAAGATGCGCGGACGCAGCGGCGTGCGGTTCTTAAGGTAGAGCGCGCCGGATGCCACAGGGCCGCCGATCTTGTGCGCGGCAACGGTCATAGCATCGACGCCCAGCTCGGTGACATCGAGCGGAATATGCAAGTAGCCCTGGATGGCATCGGTATGAAACAGGGCGCCGGCAGCATGTGCGGCGGCGGCCAGCTCGCGGATGGGCTGCACCACGCCGGTCTCGTTGTTGGCGACCATAATGCTCACGAGCGCCACGTCGTCGCCTAGCAAGTCGCTCAGCGCGGCAGGCTCGATGTAGCCCGTACGACAGGGCTGCACCAGGTCGACGGTAAAGCCGGCGGCGCGCAGCAGCGGCAGGTTATCCAGAATCGAATCGTGCTCGATCGCCGACACGATCACGCGGTCTCGCTTGCGATTGCGCTGACGAGCGCCCTCGGCAAGACCGAGGAGCGCCAGCTGGTTGGCCTCGGTACCGCCGTTGGTAAGGATGATCTCGGACGGGCGGACGCGCGCGCCAAAGCTACGGGTGATCTCGCGGCGAGCAACCTCCAGACGCGCAGCGGCCTTGCGGCCGAGCGAATGCAGTGAGTTGGGGTTGACGCCGGCAAGCTCGCTGTCGTCGTACTCGCGCTGCGCAAGGAGCGCCTCGGCGCGCATGGGCGTCGAGGCGGCATAGTCAAGATTCACGGGTATGCGGTTTTGACCTGCGGTCATAAGGGTTTATGCCTCCTGTGCGGCCTCGTTGCCCAGCTTCTGCAGCAGTGCAACCTCGGCGGCGGGATCTTCGGACTTAAATACGGCGGAGCCGGCTACGAGCACGTTGGCGCCGGCCTTGACGACCTCGGCGATGTTCTTGGAAGAGATACCGCCATCGACCTCGATCAGGGGCGACACGCCGTGGCGCTCGCACATGGCCGTAAGCTCGTGAAGTTTGGCGATGGTACCGGGGATAAAGCTCTGGCCTCCAAAGCCAGGGTTCACGCTCATCAGCAGCACCATATCGACGACGTCGATGATGCTCTCGAGTACGCACACGGGGGTGGCGGGGTTGAGCACCACGCCGGCCTTGACGCCGCGCTGCTGCAGATGGGTGAGCGTGCGGTGCAGGTGCGTGGAAGCCTCGTAGTGCACGGTGATCATGTCGGCACCGGCGTCGGCGTACCAATCGACCGTCTCGTCGGGGTTCGACACCATCAGGTGCGCATCGACCGGAACATCGGTGGAGCGCTTGACGGCCCTAAGGATGTCAACGCCAAAGGTCAGGTTGCCGGTAAAGTGACCGTCCATGACGTCGAAGTGCACGTAGTCGGCGCCGGCAATCTTGTCGAGCTCGCCCTTCAGGTTGGCCATGTCGGCCGAGAGGATGGACGGAGCGATTTTGATGGAACCCATGGTAGTAGCCTTTCTGCGCTAGTCGGCGAGTCCGTAGAACTCTTGAGAGGGGACGCGGTCGGTGAGAATCTCGAGCGCCCTATCCAAAGTAACACCGTTGTAGAGCGTTTGCTCCACGGCAAAGGTGAGCGGAATGTCTACGCCCAGTGAACGGGCGAGTTCGCTGACACTGCGGGCCGCGACGGCACCCTCGACCACCATATGCGTGCGGGCCTGGTACTCGTCGAGCGACACGCCGTGGGCAAACTCGAAGCCAAAGGTGCGGTTGCGCGAATGCTCGGAGGTGCAGGTGGCGATAAGGTCGCCCATGCCGGCAAGTCCCATGCAAGTCATGGCCTGACCGCCGCGGGCGTGCACCAGGCGGCTGATCTCGGCCAGACCGCGCGTCATGATAAGAGCAAGCGTGTTGTCGCCCGCGCCGGTACCGGCAGAGATGCCGCACACGATGGCGATGACGTTTTTCATGGCGCCGCATACCTCGACGCCGGTCATGTCCTGCGACAGGTAGATGCGGAAGGCCGTGGAAAGCAGCAGTTCCTTAAAGGTCTCCCCCACTTGCTGGTCTTCACTGGCGATGACGGCAGCCGAAAGCCCGCCGCGGCAGATTTCCTCGGCATGGTTGGGGCCCGAGAGCGCCGCCACGCGCGCTTCGTTGCCGATCTCGCTGGCGATGACCTCACTCATGAGCAGGCCGGACTCGGGCTCGATGCCCTTGGTGAGGCACAGAACCGGCGTCTCGTCCGCGATGAACGGCGCCGCCTGGTGGCAGACGTCGCGCAGATGCGTCGAAGGCACGGCAAAGATGATGGCCTCGGCGCCGTCGAGCGCCTGGGCCAAGTCCGTCGTGGCGACAACGTTTTCCGGCAGCACGTAGTCCACCAGATAGCGGGGATTACGGTGCTCGCCGTTAATGCCAGCTGCCGTCTGCTCGCTATGGGCCCACATGGTCACGCGCTCGGCTCGCGCGGCGGCAAGGCCGGCAACGGCGGTTCCCCATGAGCCGGAGCCAATCAGCGCAACATTCATGACTCTCTCCTACTTATCGTCGGGTTCGGTGACGCGCTTGGTGAACGAGAGCTTGGACTCCTTACCGGCCATGAGCTTTTGGATATTTGAGCGATGGGCCCACACCACGGTGATGCCGATCATCGCCATGCAAAACTTGAGGCCCAGGCTGCTGTACGGAAAGACCGCGCAGGCAGCGATGGGAAGTCCGATGGCAGCGGCGAGCGAGCCCACCGACACGTACTTGGTGATGGCGACGGCCACGATAAACATGCCCAGCAGCGACAGGCCGATGGGCCAGTACCAGGCAAGAATCACACCCAGGCCCACGGCGATACCCTTGCCTCCGTGAAAGTTGAGGTAGGGCGAGAAGATGTGGCCCCACACAGCTGCCAGGCAGATGACGCCGAGCATCCAGTCGCCGGCGGCACCGGGAGCCATGATGCTCACAGGGAAGCCATAGCCCACGCTCGCGATGAACGGACGCGCGATAAGGACGCAGATGGCGCCTTTAAGGCAGTCGAACAGCAGCGTGAGCGCGGCCACCTTGGGGCCGGCCACGCGCAGGGCGTTGGTGGTGCCGATGTTGCCGGAGCCCGCCTTGCGGATATCCGTGTGGTTGAACACGCGGCCTAGGATCAGGCCAAACGGAATCGCCCCGATAAAGAACGAGACCACGGCGCAGATGGCGGTCAGCAGAATCGGATTAAGCATCCTTTTGCTCCTTCTTCCTAAAGAAGAGTCGAATGGGCGTTCCAGCAAAATCGAAGGTCGAGCGCATGCGGTTCTCCACGTAGCGCTGGTAGGTGTCATTGACCAGGTCGCTGTGGTTGACGAAGAACGTGAACGTCGGCGGATTGACGCCCGTCTGGGTCACGTAGTGCATGCGCAGGCGGCGTTTGCCGTCCACTACGGTGTGGCCAAACTCGCGCAGGTCGGTGAGGAACGTGTTGAGGCGCGAGGTGCTGATCTTTTGCGAGCGCGTCTTCTCGGCAGCGTCGACCATCGCCCAGATCTTCTCGACGCTGCGGCCGGTCAGGGCAGAGATGCGCAGGTACTGGGCCCAGGGAGCCATGACGCCCAGACGGCGGTCGACGGTCTCCATGCAGGCCTCGCGCTTGCGGTCATCGTCGAGCAGGTCCCACTTGTTGAGCAGCACCACGATGGCGCAGCCGCGCTCGATGGCAAGACCCATGACCTTCTGGTCCTGCTCGGTGACGCCCACGGAGGAGTCGACGACGAGCAGCGCCACGTCGGCGCGGTCGATGGCGCGCAGGCCACGGACCATGGAGTAGTACTCGATGTTCTCGTACACGGTGCTCTTCTTGCGAATGCCCGCGGTGTCGACCATGCGGTAGTGCTTGCCGTCGCGCTCGACGACGGTGTCGATGGCGTCGCGCGTCGTGCCGGCGATGTTCGACACGATGGAGCGGTCGGCACCCAGGATGCGGTTGAATAGCGATGACTTGCCGGCGTTGGGGCGGCCGATGATGGCCACGTTCAGCGCGTCAGGGAACTCATCGGCGACTTCGTCCTCTTCCTCCGGAAGCAGGGCCACGATATCGTCGAGCAGGTCGCCCGTGCCGTGGCCATGCAGGGCCGAGAGCGGCGTGGGCTCACCGATGCCGAGCGAATAGAACTCCCAGATGTTGTCATTCTCGCGATCGGGGTTGTCGAGCTTGTTCACCAGCAGAAAGACCGGCTTGTCGCAGCGCTTGAGCATGCGAGCGACCGACTCATCCTCCTCGGTGACGCCGGTGCGGCCGTCGACCACAAACAGGATGACGGCGGCTTCCTCGGCGGCGGCGAGTGCCTGGTCGCGGATGGATGTGGCAAAGACGTCGTCGCTCTTGAGCGGCTCGATACCGCCCGTGTCGACGATGGTGAACTCGCGGCCGTTCCAATCGGCCGTGTGATACGAGCGGTCGCGCGTGACGCCGCGGGACTCGTGGACGATGGCGTCCGAGGTCTGGGCCAGGCGGTTAACGAGCGTGGACTTGCCCACGTTGGGGCGTCCGACGACGGCGACGATAGGTTTCATCTGCTCTCCTTTAATGGATAGGGTCAGTGGAATTAGTAGAGTCGGCAGGCACAATGCCAAGGATGTGCTCCAGGGTATCGAGCAGCTCATGCGGCATGGTCGACACCACATGAACCTCGGCGCCGCGACTGGTAAGGCTTGCGAGTAAATCGTCACGATGATACTCGTCAAGCGTCATGCCGTCAGCGTTGAACATGAGCTTAGGCACAAAGAGCATAACCCCCGACAGGTCTTGCGGCAGTTGCTCCAGGATATCGCTCGCGACGATGAGGCCGGTCACGTCCACGTTGCCGCCAAAGTAGCGGTTCTTGATGGCCGTGACTGTGCCGGCAAGGCCCTGTGGAGACTCCACGAAGCGCGCCACGGTATCGCGTGCGCTGGCGCCCGAGAGGCACAGCAGACGCTGGCCACGGGCAGCCATAGCCTTGCGAACGCTGGCAAGGCGCTCGGCGTCGGCGGCAAGCACGTCGTCGGTCTCGTCCAGATACGAGCGGATCATGCCAATGCCGTCGTAGTACTGCGGGTAACCGTCGTAAAAGTCTGCCTCGGGAGGATCGATGCCGGCGTCCAGATAGAACTCGTCGCTCATCTGGAAGGTGTGGCGGCCAAAGCGCTCATAGGCGCGGTCCTGGAACGGTCGAATCATGGCGATGGTCTCGCGCGCTAGCTCGGGTTTGTCGCTGTAGGACCAGCTAAAACGGTTCTGATGCTTGGTAAAACCGAGCGGCACAATGCCCAGGCTGGTGATTTGCTCGTGCTCCTCGCAAAAGCGCAGGGTCTTTTCCAGCTCCTCGCCGTCGTTCATGCCGGGGCACAACACGATCTGCGCATGAATCTCTATGCCGGCGGCCATGATGGCCTCGAGCACATCCATGCCGCGCTGGGCGTTGCGGCCCATCATGCGGCGGCGGACGTCGGGGCTTACGGCGTGGACCGACACGTTCATGGGGCTCATGTTGCGTTGGATGACGTTTTGCACGTCCTCGTCGGTGAGGTTCGTGAGCGTGACAAAGTTGCCCTGCAAAAAGCTTAGGCGATAGTCGTCATCGCGAATATAGAGCGTGGAGCGGCCGCCCTTGGGGAGCATCGTCATAAAGCAGAACACGCAGGCGTTCACACAGGTGCGCATGCCATCGAAGATAGGGCCATCGAACTCAAGGCCCCAGTCCTCTCCTGGGAAGCGGTCGAGCTCGACGGAGGTGACGGTGTTGTCGCGTGGGTCGAAAACCTCGAGGTCGACGGTATCATCGTCGGCCTCCCAGAGCCACACGATCATATCGGTAAGCTGCTCACCGTTGACCGTGAGCACGCGCATGCCCGGCTCGATACCCACATCCCACGCGGGCGATTCGGGACGCACGTTCTTTACGAGCGCGCCCTCACCCGGCTCGGGGTCGCGGCTGCGCCCGTAATCGGCCACCTCGGCGGCGTATGCGGGTACGGTCTGGTCCATGATTAGCGGCAAAGCTCCTTGATGCGCTCGACGGCGCGCTCGATGTGTTCTTGCGGAGTGGAGGCTCCGGCGGTGATGCCGATGTGGTGAGCGTCGGTAAACCACGCGACCTGAAGCTCGGAAGCTTCCTCGATGTGATATGTGCGCTCGCAGGCGTCTGCGCAAATCTGCGCCAAACGGCGGGTGTTGCCCGAGTTCTTGCCGCCCACCACGACCATGCAGTCGCAGCGGTTGGCAAGTATGGCTGCAGCCTGTTGACGCTCGCTCGTGGCGGCGCAGATGGTGTTGATCACGCGCAGCTCCTGCACGCGCGGAGTGATGGCAGCCACGACTTCGGCGAGGTTCTGCGCGGTCTGGGTGGTCTGCACGACGAGGCCGACCTTGCCCTTGAGCGGAAGCGCGTCCGCATCGGCGGCGCAACTCACGACCTGCGCATCGTCGCCGGCGTGACCCAGGATGCCCTCCACCTCGGGATGGCCCGGCTCGCCTACGACCACCACGCGGTAGCCCTCGCGCACCAGGCGCTCGGCTGCCATATGGACTTTCTTCACGTAGGGGCAGGTGGCGTCGACCACGTTAAGGCCGCGCTTGCGGGCAGCATCGATCACCTGCGGCACCACGCCGTGGGCGCGTATGATCACGGTGCCCGATGTGGCGTCGTCCAAGGTGTCGGCCAGACCTACGCCTGCCTCGGCGAGCTCGCGTACCACGATGGGGTTATGGATGAGCGGCCCCAGGGTGTGAACTTGTGTGCACTCCCCTGCCTGCGGCGCGGCGGCCAGCGCCATATCGAGCGCACGCTGTACGCCATAGCAAGTGCCGGCGTGGGCGGCGATCTCGATGGTAGGCGCGATTGCCTGGTTGGACGCAGTCGCGGAGGTGTTCGTCACGTTCTCGCTCATGGCTAGAACCTGCCCGGATGCTCGGCGCACAGATCGTCTCGCATGGCGTAGACGCGGTTCATGGCCTCGGACTCAAACCATTCCAGGCGCTCCGTGCGCTTAAGCCCGGCCGGTGCGTCGGAAAGCGAGACGGCCTTGCCGGCGCGGATCCAGCACTTCTTGGGACGCATGAGCTTTTTGCCCGCGGGCGTGATGTCGGACCAGCCGCAGATGGCGAGCGGGTTGACGGGCGCCTTGCCCATCTGAGCAATGAGCGCAAAACCGCCGTGGACCTCGGGCTTGATCTCGCGCGAGCGGATGCGCGTGCCCTCGGGGAAGATCAGGACGTCCTCGCCGCGCTGCAGCGCATGTTGGGCGGCGCGCAGGCACTTCATATCGGCAGTACCACGCTCCACGGGGATGCCGCCAACGCGGCTAAAGGCCCAGCGCACAATCTTGCTCTTGGCGAACTCGGACTTAAAGATGGGACGAATGCGGCGCCCCCCAAAGAACAGCGCCGTCTCCACGGCCAAGAGCTCGGCCATCGAGGTGTGGTTGCAGATGACCACGCTTCCGCGGCCGTCCTGGCGCTCAAACAGCAGATTGGCATCCTCTACCTTCCAGCGCCACATGAGCTTGGAGAAAGCCCAAAGGATTGCCATGACCACGAAGACGGTGCCGCGGATGAGCGCCGGAAACTCGTCGTAGGGGGCGTTGTAATAGTCCTCGGGCGTCTGCTTAAACAGGCGCATGGGCTACCTCCTTTGGTTGATGAGGTCCTCGATGATACGAACGACCTCGTCGATGGTGTGGGTGGTGGAGTCGACGTGCACGGCGTCCTCGGCGGGCACGAGCGGGGCGACCTCGCGGCTGCTGTCGAGCTTGTCGCGCTGCTTAAGGGCGTTGAGGGTCTCGTCGACCTCGGCTTCGAGCTGCTCGGACGTGAGCGGCTGGGCGTCGTTTTGGTGACGCTGCAGCACGCGGCGGCGGGCGCGCTCACGCGGGTCGGCAGTCAGGAAGACCTTGACCTGCGCGTTAGGGAACACGACGGTTCCGATGTCGCGACCCTCGGCGACGATATCGCGGTCCTCGGCGGCGCGGCGCTGGTGGATGAGCATGGCGGCGCGCACGCCCGGATAGGCCGAGACCTTGGACACGTTGGCGTCGACCTGCGGGGTGCGGATGGCGGCCGATGCGTCCTGGCCGTCGATGGTCAGGCGCGTGTCCTCGCCGGTGCCGTTGGCAAAGCGGATCTCGATCTGCTCGGCGAGGGCGTCGATGGCCGCCTCGTCGTCCAGGTCGATGCCGCGGTCGAGCGCGGCAAAGGTGACAGCGCGATACATAGCGCCCGTATCGAGCTTGTTAAAGCCCAGCTGGCGGGCGATCTCCTTGGCGATGGTGGACTTGCCGGAACCGGCGGGGCCGTCGATGGCGACGATCATGCAATGCTTCCTTTCGGTGGTTGACGTACTGGTATGGTTCGCGGGCGTTGGGGCGCGGCGGGTTGCCTAGCCCGTGTAGCGCTCGCGGTAGGTGTTGCGCTTGGGTGCGGAGCCGTGGCTGCCGTGGTGACGCGTGCGGCTGGCGGGCGTGTCTTGGGGCTTGCCACCGCGCATGGCGCTGGCATGCTTGGGCGGGATGCCGCCGCCTTTGAGGATCTGCACCTCGCGGTCGGTGAGCTCGCGCCACGAGCCCTTGGCCACGCCCTCGAGCTCAAGGCCGGCAAAGTTGCAGCGATGCAGGCGGATCACCGGATGATGAATCTTGCTCAGCATGCGCTTGACCTGGTTCTTGCGCCCCTCGCGAATGATGACCTCCACGGCGGTGGTGCCGGGCTTGACGCCTTGCGGAGCCACGGTCACGGCCTCGCGCGCGTTGATGACGCGGCAGATTGCTGGCTGGCATAGGCCGTCGTCGAGCTCGATGCCACGGCGGAGCGGTTCTAGATCGCGGTCGGTCAGCTGCCCGTCCACGAGTGCCTGGTAGGTCTTGTAGACGTGCTTGCTGGGGTGCAGCAGGTCCTGCGACAGGTCGCCGTCGGTGGTAAAGAGCAAAAGGCCTGTGGTGTCGCGGTCCAGGCGGCCCACCGGGAAAAGTCCCGGAAAGCGGTCGCGGGGAACCAGGTCCGCCACACAGGGACGCTCCTGCGGGTCGCTCATGGTAGTGAGGTAGCCGGTCGGCTTGTAGAGCATCAGGTACACGGCGCCCTGGTCGAGCTTGACGGGCATACCGTCGACCTCGATATGGTCGTGGTCGACATCGACCTTGGTGCCCAGTTCGGTCGCGACCTGGCCGTTGACGGTCACGCGGCCGGCGGTCATCAGGTCCTCCGAGCCGCGACGGCTCGCCACGCCCGCGCGCGCCAAAAAGCGCTGCAGGCGCATGGTGTGCGGATAGACGGGCTGGGCGTCGGTTGCGGGTACTTCGTTGCCCATGGCGCGTGTCTCCCCTACTTCGTTAGTCCTCGTCATGCAAATCCTCCGAGGTCTCGTCGACGACCAGGGTCTCCAAGTCCTCGACTGCCTCAACATCTTCAATATCGGTATCGAGCAGTTCGCGCTCTTCATCCAGGTCCTCGGCCTGTTCCTCGAGCGTGGACTGAATACTGCGGCCGCTCAGACGCTCGCGGATAAACTGGCGCGACTGCTCGTCGGGGGCAAACTGCTCCAGATCGGGCAGGTCGCGGGTGGAGCGCAGGCCGAACTTTTCCAAGAAGGCGTTGGTCGTGCCGTAGATGATGGCTTGACCGCGCTGGGGATCGCGGCCGAGCTCGCGCACCAGGCCCTTGTCCACAAGCGACGCGATGACGCCGTCGGAGTTGACGCCGCGGATGCCCTTGACCACCTCGCGCGTCACGGGCTGGTGGTATGCGATGACGGCCAAGGTTTCGAGTGCCGCCTGCGACAGCTTTTGCGTGTCCCAGCTCAACACATAGGCCTCGACTACGTCGTGGTAAGCGGGATGCGTAAACAGGCGCCAACCGCCGGCGACCTCGCGCAGCTGAAAGCCGCGGTTGCACTCCTCGTACTCAACCTTGAGCTCGGCGAGCAGCGACGCGCACTCGCCCGGGGCGATATCCAGTGCGCCGGCCAGCGCGGGCGCACTCACCGGGTCGCTCGACACCAGCAGCAGCGCCTCGAGGGCGCCTTTGAGGCTGTTTGCCTCCAGCGTGGAAAGGGTTGACATGGTTGGTCGCTCCTATTCGGTGAGCTCGGGGCCCTCGCCGGGCACGTATGCCTCGGCGCCCTCGACGCGGTTGATTTGAATGGTTCCAAAGATCTCGTCCTGGCTCAGCGTGAGCGAGCCGCGCTTGGCGAGCTCCAACATGGCCAGGAAGGTAACGACGAGCTGCTCGGTGGTGGCATCGCCGTCCAGTAGCTCGCGGAAGGTGCAGGTTTGGTGCGCCATGGTAAAGCGGTCGACTGAGGCCACGGTCAGGTCGAGCGGTACGCGATGCGGCGCCACATGCTCGGCCTCCAGCAGGAAGGTCTGGCGCTTGCCGTCCAGGTCGGCACAGATGACGGCCAGGCCGCGCAGCGTGATGCCGGCCAGGTAGTCGGGCATGAGGCCCAAGAACTCGGGATCGGGGCCGGCCACACGCGGGTGCATGCGGCTCTCGGCCTGCATGCGGGCATCGAGGGCCGCAGCCGCGCCTTTAAACTGCTTGTAGGCAATCAGGCGCTGGATCAGGACCTCGCGCAAGGCGTCACCGTCGAGCGTGCTGAGCTCCTCGAGGTCTTCGTCGAACTCGTCATCGTCGTCATCGGCTTTGCGCGGGGCCTCCTGCGGCACCAGAGAGGCAGCCTTGATGTCCAAAAGGGTTGCCGCGACCAGCAAAAAGTCGCTCGCCACGTCCAGGTCCAGCGCCTCGATGCGCTCGGCCTCGGCAAGGTACTGCTCGGCCACCTCGCTAATCGAGATGGCGCCGATGTCTACTTTTTGACGGGTTACCAGCTGCAGCAGCAGGTCGAACGGTCCGCTGTAGACCTGCGTCGACACGCGATACGACATCTTCGACCTCCTTTGACGGCGCCTTCGCGGCGCGGTTTGGGTGCATGTTGCGACCGTTTTGCGCGGTCGACCTGTAAGTTTACCTTAGATGCTGGCGATTGCGAAGTTGAGCAGCCACTCGGCCAGCGGATACACGGTAACGTCGAAATAGCGGCCGATCACATCGATGCCGGTCCACATGGGCAGCAGATACAGCACGATGATGAGTATGGGCATGGCGTATTGCTGCAGGTGGTAGTAGTTGGCGAGCGCCTTACCTTTGAGGAACGGCACGATGATCGACGAGCCGTCAAGCGGCGGAATCGGAATGAGGTTAAAGAACGCAAGCGATAGGTTGACCACGATAAACGTAGCGCCAAAGTTCATGATTTGCGACGCTACGGCAAAGGACATACTGGTGTAGAGGTTGCCGTAGGTCAGGTGCATGAGGGCTGCGGCCAGGCACGCGAGCGCGATGTTCGATGCGGGGCCGGCTGCGCTCACCAGGACCTCATCGCGCTTGGGGTGCTTGAGGTTGTTGAGGTAGACGGGCACGGGCTTGGCAAAGGCGAACACCGGACCGCCGGCGGCAAGCATAAGCAGCGGCAGGAGAATGGTGCCAAACGGATCGATGTGGTTGAGCGGGTTGAGCGAGACGCGGCCGCGCGAGCGAGCCGTTTTGTCGCCAAGCGCCCAGGCTGCGGCGGCGTGCGCGCTCTCGTGGATCACGATGCCAACGATGACGGCAACGGCGCTGGCAAGCAGGTTCATGAGGTAGCTGCTGGACATAACGCTCCCCTAGCGGACGCGGCGCGAGGCGCGCGTGAGCAGGTAGTCAATTACAAACAGGATCACAGCGACGATAGCATAATCCAGGCGGAACACACCGCCAAAAGGCGACGTGATGACGCCGTAGCCGGCGATGGCGCTCGGCAGTGCACGCGAAAGCTCAACGACAAAGCCAACGATCTGCAGCTTGGCGGTGAGGCCGCTAAAGCACAGCAGCACGGTCATCGCGCTCATAAAAATGCCGCAGATGCGACAGGCGATGGCGATGATGCTCATCGCCACGGCAGCGGCCTTACGAGAGTTCACGCGCGGTCTCCTCTTCGATCTGGGTGGAAAGCTCGAGCCATTCGTCCTCGAGCTTGGGTAGCTCTTGCTTAAGGCCGTTATATTCCCCCAGCGCGGCGTTGAACTTGTCCTGATCGGCATAAAGCTCTTCGCTTGCCATCAATTCCATAAGCTCGTCATAGCGGGCGCGCTTTCTGTCGAGCTCCGTCTCGATCTTCTTGAGCTGGTTGCGTACGCCCTTGAGCTTTTTGTTGAGCGCAGCGCGGGCCTGGGCTTCGGCGCGCTTTTGCTCCTTGGTCTTTTTGCCCTCGGCAGGCTTAGGCGCCGCGGCGGGGGTGTCGGCCTGGGCGGCGCTGGCTTTGGTGGACTTGGCCGCGGCAGGCGCACTATCCCCTGCCGCCTCGGCGGCGGCGCGGGCTGCGAGGTCCTCGCGCTTGTATAGGTAGTAGTCGTAGTCGCCGTCATAGACTGTGACCTTGCCATCGCGGATGTCGATGATGCGATTGGCCACGGCGCGTACCAGGTGCTCATCGTGGCTGATCAGCACGATGGTACCGGGGAAGTTTTGCAGGGCGTTCTCGAGCATGTCCACCGAGTCGATGTCAAGGTGGTTGGTGGGCTCGTCCAGGCACAGGAGCGCCTCGGGGGCCACAAGCATCTTGGCGAGCGCCAGACGCGCCTTTTCGCCGCCGGAGAGGACACGGACCTGCTTCTCGATGGAGTCGTTGTCGCTAAATAGGAAGGCGCCCAGCAGGCTGCGCTGCTGCGGCACGGTCCACTTGGGCGTGACGGTGTCGATCTCTTGCAGGACGGTGTTGGACTCGGTCATGCCCTCGAGCGCGTGCTGGGCGTAGTAGGCCACACCCACGTTGGTGCCCAGGTCGCGGGTGCCGGTGGTGGGCGGTTCCAGGCCGGCGAGGATCTTCATGAGGGTGGACTTGCCGGCGCCGTTGGGGCCGACGAGCGCCACATGCTCGCCGCGGTAGAGCTTGAGGTCGATGTCACTGTAGATGTGCTTGTCGCCGTATGACTTAGAGACGCCCTCGAGGCCCACGACCATATCGCCCGAGCGCGGCGGGTCGGGGAACTTAAAGTCGATATGCTTGTGGCCCTCGGGCAGGATGACGAGCTCCTTTTTGATCTGCTCGATTTTGCGGATGCGCTCCTGGGCCTGGGCTGCCTTGGTGGGCTTGTAGCGGAACTTATCGACGAAGACCTGCATGTGGGCGATGTCGCGCTCCTGGGCGGCGCGCTTGGCGCGCATCTGCTCCAGGTTGTCCTCGCGCTGCTTGAGGTAGCTGCTGTAGTTGCCGGTGTAGGTGGTTACGCGACGGTTTTCGAGTGCGGCGACGTGGTCGACGCAGGCGTCCATGAAGGCGCGGTCGTGGCTGACGATGAGCACGGCGCCGTCGTAGTTGGCGATAAAGCCGCGCAGCCACTGGACGCTCTCGAGGTCCAGGTGGTTGGTGGGCTCGTCGAGCAGCAGCAGGTCTGGGTGGCGCAGGAAGAGCTTAGCAAGTGCGATGCGCATCTGCCAGCCGCCCGAGAACTCGGAGCACGGGCGCTCAAAGTCGGCGACCTTAAAGCCCAGGCCGGACAGGATCTTGCGAGCGTTGCTCTCGAGCTCGTAGCCGCCCAGGTGCTCAAAGCGGTCCTGGACCTGGCCGTACTCGTTGAGGAGCGCGTTGACGTCCTTCCCCTGTTCGGAGAGCTCGGTGATCTGGGCCTGCAGCTCGTTGGCGCGCTCGCCCATGCGGCGGATTTCCTTGGCGGCGGCCATGACCTCGGCAAGGATGGTGGTGTCCTTTTGCTCCAGATTAGTTTCCTGCTCTAGGTAGCCTACCTGGCAGTCCTTGGCGTACTGGACCTGGCCGGCGTCTGGGCTGTCGATGCCCATGATGATCTTGAGCATGGTGGTTTTGCCGGCGCCGTTGGGTCCCACGAGCGCAAAGCGCTCGCCGGGGTTGATCTGGAAGGACGCGCCGCTAAAGAGGACGCGTGCGCCGAAGCTTTTTTCGATCTTGTCGACCAGGAGGATCATGGTGCCGCCTTTGACCTTGTGTGCCTATATGAAAAAAGGCCCCAACTTGCGTTGGAGCCTCATTCAATGCTCGGGTGGAGACGAGGGGGATCGAACCCCTGACCTCTTGACTGCCAGTCAAGCGCTCTCCCAGCTGAGCTACGCCCCCGTGCGAAAAAGTACTATACGGGAACTCGGACGGCGATGCAAGGACAATTTTGGAAAATTTCGCAGTCGCGGCGCGGGCCGCCATCCGCCCAACGGCTATCCCGCCGGCGCCGGGCCCGTTATCGGGGCCGATCGCGCTCCCGCCCACCCGGCGATTTCAAAACCATGCCGGTTTACGGGGCCGGGCCGGGAACCCCCGAGCATGCCGTAATCGGTAAAATCAAAACCGCAGGTAGACGACTTGTGCATTCCGTGAAATGCAGGGCATGGACGGCCGGTCCGGGTCCAGCCCCGTAATCCGACATAGTTTTGAAATGACATTAATTCACTAACAGGCAAACTAGGTAGTTCTAGTGCCTTGTCGCTGGCTAATTTCCGATTTCTAACCAGTTGCACAAAACATTTGCTCGCAGTCGCGTCTCGGCGGATTTCATTGCCTCAGTTTTGGCTTTATAGCGAATCCCTAAACGGTCGCAGACACTTCTGACTATGGTGTCTATCAGCTTTGAATCGTTGAGCATATCGTGAGTCACCAGGAATACATCGAATCCCATGCTCTGCAACGCAGTCATGCGCTCCGCATCGTGGTCAAGTATTGCACCTGAGCCATGAATGACCTCACCTTGGATCTCGATAATAACTGCCTTCATTAGGATTGGGTTTACGATCACGATGTCGCCGTAGCAGACCTTTTGGCCTGCGATGCTTTGGGCTGCCACGGATAGAGGGGTTAAATCGTTGAGGTACACGTATCTGAATCCTGCACCACCTAGACGTCGAGAACGACTTAGAAGCAGGACCCCAGCGACCTCGAGTGGAGACGCAGCAATGCCGATAACCTGCTGAGTGGCATCATAAAACTGCTTTCCCCACATTTGACTTTTGACCTTGTCGGCGAATCGATGCAGATCGCTTAGCTCGATGAGCGGCTTTCTCATCCAAAGAGAAGTGCCTTTGAGTTTCGTAACCTCTCTTCCATCCTCACGCTTGTTCGTTTGGCCTTCTTTATCTGTGGTCTTTACGGTTGCGCGGGCGTAAACTCGTTTCCAAGGAACCTCGTCTTCGCCTTCTCCAAGTTCGAACAGATCCTGCGTGCTGGAATTGCGATTCTCCTCTACCGCCATTTTTAACTGCATTTCGGCAGCGGGAGCCGGCTCGAAAACAGAAAACCAACCGCAAAGTTCGTACATAGCCAGTACGAGATCTATTTGGGAAACAAAGCGTGTCATAGTAAATAACGTGTTAAGCGGATTGGTGACACTAAAGCCTAAGTTAGTGTCGATTGTTGTGCCGGCATCCGATGCTCCTTCCCAGCGAATAGTAGAGCGCAATCCCGAGTGGTGATTACAACAACCTGGCGAAGCAACAGCGATAATCGGGGTCTTGAGGACGTCGGTTACAAAAGGGGCTTGGGATAGAGCTCGCCAGCCGTCTTCGGAGTTGGGCAGGCGCGGGTAGAGATTGCGCACCTGCGGTGGGCAGCGCCAATAGCGGAATGCAGTGTTTGCGCAGACGATTTCGTCCATTTGCGCCTCCCCTGGTATCGGCCGTAGGCCATGCGGTTGTGGTCGTGGACGATTATCTACTGGGGCATCATGCGGGTAAGTACCGGAAGCTGACCAAACGCTGACCAAAAGCTTGACGAGTTCTGCCGAAAAACCGTCGTGTGATAGAAATCCGCTGGAAGGCGCTCTGGGCATGCGGTCCCTGTCTTCACATTTGCGCTCGAATCACATGGGGAGTTCAATGAAAATACGGATGTGTTTTATACAAAACATGCAATGGCGTCAAAAAAGGGCGCGATAAAAAAAGGCGCCTTATACGACTTCGAGTCGATTTTGGTGTCGGCCTTGGTGTCAAAAAGAAAAAGGCCAGAGACTTAACACCTCTGACCTGTTCTTTAGATGGTGGGCGATACAAGATTCGAACTTGTGACCCCATCCGTGTGAAGGATATGCTCTACCCCTGAGCCAATCGCCCGTCGCCTTTCGGCAAAAGAGATACTAACATAGCCGTGCGTGGTTTACCAAGAACTTTTTGCCCCCGATTTTAAATTCGAGGGTGCTAGCCAAGCCAAAGCAACCAAAGCAATCAACAAAACCGCAGCTAAACCACCATTTATCGCTTAATCCACGAAGTCTCGGGGCGGCAGATAAGTCGCGCGTTGTTGTAGGCCATGTCGAGCGTGAGGCAGGTGCGCGCGGCGTAGAAACCGTCCTCGCGCTGGATGGTCAGCGCCAGCTCGGGCTTGTCGCCGGTCAGGCACAGCGGCAAGAGCAGCTGGATCCGTCCGCCGTAGAACTGCGGCACGGCGAGCGTGTAATTGGCGGAGGCGCGGCGTGCAGCCTCGACGACGGCGCCCTCAAAGGCGCGGCGCAGCAGCAGCGAGTTGCCCTCCCCCATCAGGCTGGCAGGAATGCGCGTCAGGTTTTCCTCGTCGCCCAGAATGTGGTCGATGTTGGAACGGATGGGCAGGCGGTAGTCAAAGACAAGCTCGGAGGGGTCCTCGGCAAAGCGCACGCGGCACGGCAGGTACTCAAACGAGACCAGCATGGGGTCGCTCTCCTTAAAGAAGCCCTTCAAAAATCAGCGCTGGCGCGCGTCGGGCTTCGTATTGGGCTCAAACAGGCCGTAGATGGTCTCGTAGCGGCGCGTGTACAGGCCGGTGTTGAATAGGCAGCGATCGTCGTCGAACACCAACGGCAGGTTGGACGGCGCGGTCTGGTCCACGTCGCGCTCGGTCAGGAACACCGCGCGGCTAAACGAGAACGACAGGTAGTTTTTGAGAATGCGGTTGCCGGGACCCCAGTCCTCGGGATCGGCGAGGTCGACTAGGCGGTCGTAGCAGGGCTCGGGGCAAAACGCAAAGTCGTATACATTGCTGCACAGGGTGTTGGGGATCTCCATGTGGCGTCCAATCAATTTCATTGCTGTTGTGCGGATGCTTAGATTTTATACGCGCGACGGGTCGCCGGCACGCACAACGCAATTGCGCCTTAGCTCTTTGACGAGCTTGTCGCGGGAGCGGCTTCCGGATACGAGGTCGCGGATCCGAGCGAAGCGCGGGAAAACCGAGATCTGTCGACCAGACCCCGGTTTTACGCTTTCGAGACATGCTTTTTTAAATAGCAGATGTCTTGGGGCTGCTATGGCGGCCATGTAATTTGAAAAATGGAAGTCCGATCAACAGACAGGGGTGCCGCGGCCAACGCCGGGGCACCCCGTCTCAGAACCTATATTGCTTTCCCTTAATCCTCTAAGTACTTAGAGCAATGCAAGGACAACAGCAACGACAATGCACGCGACACCTATCCCGAGCGGAAGTTGTGCCTTTTTCTCTTTGTCCTTAACAAGAAAAGCCTCGATTGCAGACGCAAGGACCAGAAATCCGCCGATAATCAGCAGGTCAAGCGCAACGAAACGGACGGTCGAAATATCGGAAGAGATCCCTCCGGCATTAACGTTCACGAGCGTAAAGATCGCGGCGAAGATGGCAAAGAGTGCCAGCACATTACCGTAAATACGAGATTCGATATTGGCAACTTCTTCCTTTTCGTCTTCAACCTTTTTGAGCTCTCCGGCATAGACGTCGGAATAGTCGGCGAGCCCATTAAAGTTAAGCTCATCGGAAAAGGCTCCTTGGTAAGGATGGGCAACCGTGCCTTCGACGTGCTGGAATGCGACCTGCGCGATGCCCTTAGACTTATCGAGGGTAATGGTGCTGCCGCTTACGTTTGTAACACGATAGAACAGCCTAGTTCCATGGCCAGGGAAATAGAGCGGTGCATCCAAAGAAAGCCCCTGGCGAATGCGCGAATTGCGCAGAAGTACGCTAGCAGTCAGATTGTTAGGTAGTGCGACACATTCAACGCAAGAGACAAAAGTCGAGTCTCCGGGGCCAAGCTCGACATCGAACTGCTTGCTTTCATTAATGTAGAATCCGTCGGTGCGCAAGTCATACGTAACCTGGCCGATGTTCGAAGCATCGGCATTGAGCAGCACCTTGTTGTCGATAAGCTCTTGAATCTTAGTATCGCTCAAGTACATATGAACCACTTCCTTAGGACAACGAGTATAGCACTGAGGTATTGCACTGGCGGCTGTCCCCAAAGGGGACATAGGGGAAGTAAGTTCAACTTCTCTACTCGGCACGCACCCTTAAATAAACTCTTCCGTCTCTAGGTCAACGAAGTCCGCGAGCTTTATCTTTCCGGAGAAGCCGCTCCCCTTGTACTTTCCTGCGTAGGTCTCAGTGTCGAACTTGAACGAAATGTTATACAGCTTTCCAGTCTTTGTCTTCCTGATTAGCCCGTTTTCCAGCATGTAGCTCAGTACCCGCTTATGGCTTTCTCTATCGTTACCGTTTAGGTAAAAGCAGCAGACACCTTGTTTCGAGCCCGCCACGATGAGCGTTTCGGGGTTCGAGTATTTGGCCTCTACGACGACGCCATCTAGAACTGCCGTTCCGACAATGTCGTCCATGAGGGCGGTTTTGAATGGAGAGAAGAAGAACATCCATTTGCCGCATTGAACGGGATCTATGTCGTGGATTCACATTTTATTGATAAACCAGATCCATGAGAACGATTTGGCTCTGGCAATCGAGCCGGATTCGTTAAGACGCGTCTTGACAATCGGATGTTGGGGGCATATTCCGAATACCCGATCGTTTGGCGTCACGTATATCGATTTCTTTTTAATTCGCTCACCATTCCAGCGCAGATCTTCTCAATACTGTCGGGATAGAGCGTGGATTCGGTTACGCCAAGATTGCCCAATTCGATAAGCAAGGATTTTTTCCTTTCAGATGGCACTATGCAACGACCGGCTATCACGGGACTGTCTTTGGGCAGTGGAGTTATTATGTCATCAAACGACAAAGAAGAATCCTTACCACGAATGTCATTTGGGAAAAGAATATATTGGCCGGACTGAGCGGCTTGTCTATCAAGATATCTAGTTCCGTAGACAAATAATGTATCTTCGCAGCACTTCTTAAACCATTTTGCCTGATCAGTTGGCTCAGGGTAAATTGAAAGCACTAGATCACGTTGATAGTCAAAGTATGGTCTTGATATTGCAAGTGAGGCAAAACGAGACGGAATCTTTGAGTTCATAAACAGATGCCAAGAGTCCGCAATTGCCTGGCAGATGGGATATTCCTGCTTATCCCCTCCCGGTCGCCTAAAGATAAATACTTCGCCCACGTCATCAGGATTGCCGCAGGCGAAATAGAGGGCGGCAAGTGCGTTTGAAGTTACATCTAATAGTCTGGTGGGGACTCCGTAGTGCTGGAGACAGGCTAAAAGATCAATCGGAAGCAAATCTCGTTTAAAAACATTTGGCAATATGCGGCAGGCGGTTTCAATAATATCCGCCTCGTGCTTAAGGGTGCCTATGATAGGAGTAATGGCGTCAGATCCCGGTTTACGCCAAAGACTGTCTCTTCCGATTGACGGAACAAGATCAAACTTAGTCGATCCTTGTCCTCGGAAAACAAATGTAGATTCATATGTCTTGGCGTCACCATCTATTGTTGGTGAAAGCTCGTTGATGTATTTGATATACGAGGCTACATCTTCAACCTCAATTTTAGTTTCATTAGACATATATCAATCCTTTAGTGGAACAAGAAGCTATATTAACGGCAGCATTTGGATTGCAATTATCTTATCGCTCGAGCAGATGGAGTGTAAGGCTCAACAGGGGTAAGTGATTGTGAAGCTGCCAAGCAAAACTAAAAAGTGCCGTCGCAGCGATAACTGATACGGCACCATTCTCTAAGAAATTGATTTAGTGGAAGGCTAAAGGCTTCTGCAATAGATGCATTCACCCTTCCCCTGGTCTCGCTTAAACGGGGCCTTAGCGGCGACATGTGGCGGCCAGGAGCGCTGCTCCCAGCAGGAAAAGCGTCACGGAAGCGGTGATCCAGTTGCTGTCGCCGGTCTTGGGGAGCGACGACGTCGTTGCCGTAGCAGCTGTCTCTTATACACATCTCCGAGCCCACGAGACTAAGGCGAATCTC
>UQOJ01000027.1 GCA_900542635.1 uncultured Collinsella sp. | reverse complement strand
ACGAGCGGGGGCTCCTGTCTTTTTAGTGCCCTCGGATTGGGTCATAGTGTCTGTCGTTGCCAAATCATCGGCGTTGCCGGGGTAGTCATTGGGGACGTTCTTAAATGGCTAGTTGCCGGGGACGTTCTTGTTTGACTAGTCGTTTAAGAACGTCCCCAATGACTAATCACCACATGTGAGCCTGGCCTCCTGCGTCAGATTCTAATAACGAGTTTACGGAATAAATAGTTATTAGAGTCGATATGGCCGACCTAATGACGAGAAGTCGTTATTAGGTCGGCCGTTAGTCATTGGGGATGTTTTTAAATGGCTACTTGAGCCCGGGCAGGCGGGTGTAGGGGAATGAGCGCTCTAGGAATTCGGCGCAGTGGGCGTAGTCTTTGGCGAAGTAGCTGCTGTAGAGCGAATCGAGTACGTATTGCACGGCGATGTGGCTTGCGAACTGCGTGATGCGGTGCGTCATGCTCTCGTGGTCACTCACCGTAAGGTAGGCGGCAAAGCCAGGGTGAATGCGCGCGCAATAAGGCGTGCCGATGACGATGACCGGGACATGCCGACTGCCGAGAATCGGCAAGATTATCTTGAGGTTGGGCGCAAGGCCGCTGTAGGAGATAACGATCGCCGCGCGGTCTGAATCCGAGGCAAGCGCCGTGCGCACCTGTGCCTCGATGTTGCCGTAGCATGTGGCGCTCTTGCCGGCCGAGAGCAGGCGGTCGCGGAACATTCCCGCTGGATACAGGTTATGCGAGCCCGTGTAGATGTCGACCTGTCGGGCGTTCGCGATGAGCTTGGCGGCGTGGTCAAGCTGCGTGGGGTCGAGCAGCTCCTGCGTTTCGGCCAGCGTGGTCTGGTAGAGTCCCTCCATGCGCTCCATGACCTGCGCAGGGGTGGACGTAGCGTCGAAGGGAAAGTTGATATCCACGTCACGTCGGTTGCCCGATTCGGTTGCCAAGCGGATGAGCTCGACCTTGAGGTCCTTGAAGCCCTCGAGGCCGAGCTTTTTGCAAAACCGGTGCACGCTCGCGACCGAAACATTGGTGCGCGCGGCGAATTCCTTGATGGAGAGTCCGCGGATGTCCTCGCCGATGGCAAGGGCTGCAATGCCGAGTTGTTGCTCGGTGGGGGTGAGGCCCTGCGCCTCGGTGATCTTGCGTTTGATATCCATGCGAACTCCCACACTCGCTAAATCGGCTAAAAGGGGACAGGCTTATTTTGGCACGTTTCGGTCGGTATCAGGAAGTGTCAGGGACGGGGCGGCGGCAGTCCGTGGGCGCGAAAAGAAGTGTCGGGTTTGGCGCGCCCGCTTCTGCCCGTCCCGCGCGTGGGCGATACTCGGCTTATCGAACCGCGATGCAAAGGAGATGCTCATCCCACGAGCACTACCGAGAAGGGCTCGCGATTCGAGTCCCCACCTTAGTATTTTGGCCATTTGGCACTATAATTACCGTAGGCATGCGCACAACGTTGCGCTTAATCAAGAGGAGAAAACGTATGGGTCTGTTTGATATGTTCAAGAAGAAGGCTGAGCCCGCGGCTGCCGCTGCTCCGGCCTCCATCTCTGCTTCTGCCGGCGCCGACGTGCTGTGCTCGCCCGTCAAGGGCAAGGTCATCAAGATGGCCGACGTGCCCGATCCCGTCTTTGGTGGCGAGGTTCTGGGCAAGGGCTGTGCCGTGTGGCCCGAGGACGATCTGGTCTACGCTCCCTGCGACGGTAAGGTGACCGTCACCATGGGTCACGCCGTGGGTCTGCAGTCCGATAGCGGCATCGAGGTTCTGGTGCACGTTGGCGTCGATACCGTCAACATGAACGGCGATGGTTTCGAGGGCTTCGTCAAGGCCGACGACGTTGTGAAGGCTGGCCAGCCCATACTCAAGATCGACCGCGCCAAGATCGCCGCTGCCGGTTACAAGGACTGCGTCGTGGTGGCCGTGTCCAACACCGCCGAGTTTGCCGATGTCGAGCTTACCGTCGAGGCCGACTCCGCTGTCGCCGCCGGTGACGCCATCGTTAAGGTCGTCCGCAAGTAAACTGCGGCATCCAAAGGATGTGCAAGGGTGGTCGGGTTTTCCGGCCGCCTTTTTTTATTGCATCGCGGGGAAGCGTTTTATTGTACGTTGGGCGGGCTTGCAAACCGTTCGGACGCTAAAACGAACCGACCGCGCCTTCGCGTTGCCGAGGGTGTTCATAAGTGGATAGTATGGGCTTATTTATTACAACGTGTGCCGCGTCCGGGAAGCGCGGTGCCGCTCATTGGGAGGAACAACATGAAAAAGAAGCTGCTGCTTGCGCCCCTCATGGCCGTCTTGGTTGCATGCGTGGTCGTGCTTTCCGGCTGTGGAGGTCCTTCGGTTGAGGAGCTCATCACCGAGGATCTTACGACGCAGTTTGACGAGGTCAAGAACGGAGGCGACGACTTCCTCTCTGGTCTGGAGGAGGCTTCGGGCGATGAGTTCGAGCAGCTGGGTATCGATCCCAAGGAGTATGCCAAGACCTATCTCGAGGGCTTTGACTACAAGATCGGCGACGTGACGGTCGACGAGGACAAGGGTGTCGCGACCGCCGAGGTCTCTATCACATGCAAGTCTATGAACAAGATCGTCGAGGACTTCTCCACCCAGTATCAGGAGAAGGTCGCTGCGCTTGACACGGTTCCTTCCGATGACGAGCTGTACAAGATGGCCGGTCAGGTTATGGTCGATGTGACCAAGGCCACCGAGCCCAGGAAGACCACGGTTATCTTCAAGTACACCTGCAACGACGACGGCGAGTGGTCTGCCGACGACTCCGTCAACTCCGAGATGATGGATGCAATGCTGAGCTAGTTCGTTGCGGCGTTTTACCAAACGCCGCAACTGCTCGACGCTGCGCGGGCACCAGAGCGACAACTTGTCATTCAAAGAGGGCGGCATGACCAGAAGGTCTATGCCGCCCTCTTTTCATGCCAATCTGTTCGCTCTGGTGCCCGCTCGCTGTCCGTCCTCTACCTGCGGCGTTGCCATTGTTGGGGTAGTCGTTGGGGCGTTCTTGTCTGACTAGTCGTTTAAGAACGTCCCCAACGACTACTTTCCGCGCAACAGCATTGCGGCGGCTGGGTTGAGCAACGCCAGCGTTACTCGCCCAGGATCAGCGCTGCGAGCTCGTCCTGGGTGTCCACCACGTAGTCGGCGCCGGCGGCTTCCAGCTCTGCGCGGCCGCGGAAGCCCCAACTGACGCCCGTACTCTTAAGGCCGGCGTTGTGGCCGGTCAGGATATCGACATTGGAATCGCCCACATAGAGTGTGGTTGCCGGATCGGCGCTTAGCTCTTCCATCACATGCAGTGTGACGGGTGCTTCGGGCTTGGGCAGAAACGCATCGACACGGCCCTGTACCAGCGCAAAGCGCTCGGAACCAAAATACTTCTCGATAAGCGGAGCGGCCGAGACATGGTCCTTGTTGGTGAGCACGGCAAGCTGCACACCCGCGGCGCGCAAGCGGTCGAGCATCTCGATTGTGCCGGCGTACGGTGCGGTGTGGTCCTCCTTGTGCTCGCCGTAGTAAGCCCTAAACTCGGCAAGCGTCTGCTCAAACATACGGTCGTCGCCCGCGTACTCGGCAGGCATAAAGCGTTCGACCAGCTTGAGCATACCGTTTCCCACCTTGTAGCGGTACTCGTCGACGGCAAACGTGGGCCAGCCGTGCATCTCGCAGGTATGGTTGCCGGCGGCCGCCAGGTCCTCGAGCGTGTTGAGGATGGTGCCGTCCAGGTCAAAGATCACATGGGAAAAAGCTGCTGCCATGAAAACTCCCGTCATTGGGTTTAAAACGCACCCCATAATACTGGGCTTCCGCGTTGGGCGTGCTTGGAATCTGAACATCTCCAGGGATATCAGGTCACATTGCGCCGACCGTGCGGTTCCGCCCTAGCAAATCCTCGGCAGCTGTTCTCCCACGAGCATGTCGAGGATGCGGGTCGAGCCCCAGCCGGTGCGCACGCGCACGGCGGGACGGGCACCCTCGGCAAGTGGCAGCACGCGACCGATGACGGCGGCATTCTCGCCGTAGCGGGCGGCGCGCATGGCGGCCAGCGCGGCATCGGCCTGCTCGGCCGGCACGACGGCAACCATCTTGCCCTCGTTTGCCACCTGCAGCACATCGTAGCCGAGCATCTCGCAGGCGGCCTGCACGTCGGGACGCACGGGCACGGCATCCTCGTCGACTTCCATGGCAACACTGCTGGCCTGGGCAAACTCGTTGAGTGTGGATGCAAGGCCGCCGCGCGTGGGGTCGCGAAAGCAACGCGTGCCGGGCGCTGCGGCCAGAACGTCGGCAATCAGGTGGTTGAGCGGCGCGGCATCGCTTTCGATTGTGCTCGAAAACGCCAGGCCCTCGCGTTGGCTCATGATGGCGATACCGTGGTCGCCGAGTGTACCCGACACCAGGATGACATCGCCGGGCTGGCAGTTTGCGCCGCTGAGCGCCACGCCCACGGGCACTTCGCCCACGCCGGCGGTATTGATGTAGACGCCGTCGGCCCCGCCGCGCTCGACCACCTTGGTGTCGCCTGTGATTATGGACACGCCTGCCTCGCGTGCCGTCTCGGCCATCGTCTGCACAATCTGGTGGAGCTTATCCATGGGATAACCCTCTTCAAGGATAAAGCCGCACGATAGGTAGCGCACGTTGGCGCCCGAGGTCGCGACGTCGTTGACGGTTCCGCACACGGCGAGGCGGCCGATGTTGCCACCGGGGAAGAACTGCGGCGAGACTACAAAGCTGTCGGTCGACATGGCGATGCGCCCGCTCGCGGGTAGCGCGGCGACGCCGGCATCGTTGCCCTCGAGCAGCTCGGGCGACCCAAAGGCATCCAGAAAGACCTCATCGATGATGCGTTTCATCATCTGTCCGCCAGAGCCGTGGCCCAACAGGACGGTGCTATCGGTGGCAGTACGGGACATATCGAAAACTCCAATCGTGGGTGGTGCCGGTGTGCGGGTGCGTCCGGGCTAGTTGCGGTAGCGGTAGTAAGCCGCGCAGCTGCCCTCGGAGCTCACCATGCACGGGCCGACGGGATGCTCGGGCGTGCAAGCGTGGCCAAAGAGCGGGCAGCTGCTCGGCGTAATGGCCCCGCGAAGCACGTCGCCGCAGCGGCATCCGCGCGGCTCGACCGTCGGCTCAACGGGCACGTCAAAGCGAATGCGTGCGTCAAAGCGCGAGAACTCGGGGCGGATGGAAAGGCCCGAGTTGGCAATCGGCCCCAGCCCGCGCCACGTGGTGTCGCACGGCTCAAACACCTGCTCGACCAGCTGGCGCGCCACGGGGTTGCCGTTCGCATTGACACCGCGGCGGTAGGCGTTGTCAATCGCGGGCTGCCCCTCGACAACCATCTGGACCAGCATGCAGATGCCCTGCAAGATATCGACCGGCTCAAATCCGGTAACCACACCCGGGGTCTTAAACTCGTCGACCAAAAAGTCAAAGGGAGCCAGGCCCGTGATGGTGGCGACGTGCCCCGGCAGGATAAATCCGTCGATGGCGGTCTCGGGATCGTTGGCGATGGCGCGCAACGCCGGCGGCGTGGTCTTGTGGGCGCAATAGACCGAGAAGTTCAAAAGCCCGCGCGCCTCGGCCTCCAAGATGGCGGCGGCGATGGTGGGCGTCGTAGTCTCAAAGCCCACGCCCATAAAAATGACCGGGCGATCGGGGTTTTGCTCGGCAATGTCGAGCGCGTCGAGCGGGGAATAGACGATGCGGATGTCGCGCCCTGCCGCCTTTTGCGCAGCGAGCGAGGTGGACGATCCGGGCACGCGCATCATGTCGCCAAAGGTGGTGATGATGGCGCCGTCTATGTTGGCGAGCGCGATTGCGTGGTCGATGTCGCGGTTGGCGGTGACGCAGACGGGGCAGCCCGGGCCGCTCAGCAGCTTGAGCCCGGCCGGCATAATGGAGCGAAAGCCATAGCGCCCGATGCTCACGGTATGCGTGCCGCAGACTTCCATAAGGTTGATGGCGCGGTCGCCGACAAGCTCATGAATGCGCTCGATGAGCTCGCGAGCCAGCTTGGGATTGCGGAATGCCGAGAAGTCGATACCGGAGCGAGCCGGCTGTTCGGGCGCCACTAGTAAGCCTCCGCCGGGTTGGTGGCAAGTTGATCTTCTTCGACCAGCTCGGACATAGCATTAACGAGCTCGAGCGTTTCCTGCGCTTCCTGCTCGTCAACGATCTGGATGCCAAAGCCGGCGTGTACGAGAATATAGTCGCCAACCTGCGCCGTCGGTACGAGTCGCAGCGACACGGGGCGCTCGATGCCCATCATGTCGACGGTGGCCTTGAGGTCGTCGTCGCGTTTGACTACTTTACCGGGAACGGCAAGGCACATATTGTTCCCCTTTTATACGCTTTGCGCTGGACGGGCGCTTAATAATCCATCAGTTGATGGTAGCGCTCGCGGGGTTCGCGGGCAAACGCGTTACGCCTGTGAGACGGCTGGGCACAGCGGCGTGCGAGAGCGAGCTACTGCGATGCAATCTGCGCAAGACGAGCGCGCGCAACCGCTGCCTGACCGTAGGCGATGCAGCCGTCATTGACGGGTACGGTGTGGGGGACAAGGACAGTAAGGCCTGCGTCTTTAAGCTCGCGGGTGAGGAGCTGAAGCAGAAGTCGGTTCATGAACACGCCGCCCGAGAGCGCGACGGTGTCGATGCCCTCGTGCACGCAGATTTCGCGTGCGATTCGTGCCGAAGAGCGCGCGATGGCGATATGGAAGTCGAGCGCGAGCCTGTAGGCCGCAGCGCCGGCCCTGATTCCCTCCAAAAGTGCCTCAATAAGCGATCTGGAGTTTAGAACATGGCGGGCGTCCGGGCGGGATGATTCGGTTACGGAGAAGCCGGCTATATTGCCGGCGGGGCAGACACTTTCACTGCTGAGCGCGCGCCAGGCGGCTGCTTCGAGTTCTATGGCGGGTTCGCCCTCGTAGGTTGCCTTGTCGCAGATGCCCAGAATTGCTGCCGCGGCATCAAAGAGACGCCCCATGCTGCTGGTACGCGGGCTGTTGATGCCGCGCTCGATCATGGTGGCTGTCACGCTGCGCGTTTGCTCGTCGAGGCTGTCCAAAAGTCGAGCGGCACCTGGGTGCTCGAGCAGGCCGAGCTCACTGAGCAGGGCAAAGGCGTTGCGGCGGGCGTCGCGCACGGAGGCCGCCCCACCGGGGAGCGCCCAGGTGCACAAATGTGCGGCGCGCTCAAAGCCGCCAAGGCTGGCAACAAGAAACTCGCCGCCCCAAATGGTCCCATCGGTGCCGGCGCCGGTGCCGTCAAAGGCGATGCCAAGGACACGCGCGTCGGTTGTAAGCCGGCCCGCGGCGATGGCCTCGGCCATTACGCTCGCGATATGCGCATGATGGTGCTGCACCTCGACGAGCGGCAGATTGCATTTTCGCGCCTGCTCGCGAGCCCACTGGCCCGATAGATAGCTGGGGTGTACATCGCAGGCCAAGGCAGCGGGCGCCAAGTCAAAGAGATCTTCCAAGCGCGTGCGCGCGGCGTTCCAGGCATCGAAGGTCCCGCCGTTTTCAACATCGCCGATATGCTGCGACACAAAACAGGTTGCCTCGCCGTTCGTCCCTTCACGCGTAAGCGCAATCGTGGCCTTTTGCTGTGGCCCGCAGGCGAGCACGCAGGACGGAGCGCCGTCGAGCGCCGGCAACGGCAGCGGCTGGGGTGCATATCCGCGAGCGCGGCGCACGGGCATAACGGCGCCGTCGACCACGCGTACTACAGAGTCGTCGTAGCGCGAGAGGATTGCGCGGTCGTTACCGAGCAACGCGTCGGCGATGCCGGCGGCAACGAGGTGTTCCCAGGCAAGGTCGTCGTCGGTTTCGATGGGTTCTTCGCTCAGGTTGCCGCTGGTCATGACGAGCGCGTGCATACCGCGGGCTTCTGCCGCGGCAAGCAGAAGATGCTGAAGCGGGGTGTAGGGGAGCATAACGCCAAGCTCGGGCAAGTCGTGCGCGACAGATGGTGCGATGGCGAGGGCGTCGGGGGAGCCGCCGTTGCCCTCGCCAACAGTGCGCCGACGCAGCAGCACAATGGGGCGGATACTGCCGGCGAGAAGCTTGCGCTCAGCGTCGTCGATATGGCACAGGCGCCCGACATCGGCAAGACTGCGCACCATGACGGCAAGCGGCTTATTGCTGCGACGCTTGCGGCGGCGAAGCTCGGCTACCGCCTGCTCGTTGGAGGCGTCGCATGCCAAGTGAAATCCGCCCAGTCCCTTGATGGCGACGATGCCGCCGTTGGCCAGCAGCTCAACACAGCGGTCGATAATGGCGTCGCTGGTCTCGCGCGTGGTGCCGACGGCCAGCGACGCGGCGGCTTCGCCCGGCTCGTCGCCCACGCTCGCCTCGCGCCACGTAATATGCGGTCCGCAATCAAAGCAGGCATCGGGCTGCGCGTGAAAACGCCGGTCGAGCGGATTGGCATACTCCGCGGCACACTCGGGGCACATGGGAAAACGGTCCATCGAGGTAGCCGCTCGATCGTAAGGCAGCGAGCGGATGATGGTAAAGCGTGGGCCGCAGTTAGTGCAGTTGATAAAGGGGTAGTGATAGCGTCGGTCGGCGGGATCGAACAACTCGCGCAGGCAATCGTCGCAGGTGGCGATATCGGGCGAGACGAGCGTCGTGTGCGCGGTCTGGTCCTGCGATGCCACGATGCGAAAACCCTGTTCATTGGCAGTATCCCAACCGTTGGCTGCCAGGTCCACAACCTCGACATACTCTACGCGGGCTGCCGCAGGCGCATGCTCGGAAAGCGCGGCAACAAAAGCATCGAGCGCATCGACCGGAGCATGCGCCTCGATATGCACGCCGTCGCCCGCATTGAGCACCCATCCGCAAATGCCATGCGCTATGGCCTCGCGATACACAAACGGTCGCATGCCAACGCCCTGCACAATGCCCGTCACATGAATATGCACATGCCGCATGCGACACCCCTCATCAAAACCGACCAAAAAGGGACAGGTTTATTTTGGTAGGTAAAACTTCTAAACCTGCCAAAACAAACCTGTCCCTTTTTGGCAGGTGCGCTGCGGGAAATCCCGCTATAGCCCCAGGCTCTGCTTGGTGGCGGCGCAGGTAAGCTCGCCGTGCTTAACGCCGCGCAGGCCCAGCAGGCGGTCGGCTAGTTCGTAGACGCGCTCGCCGCGACCCTTGAGCGCCAGGATCTCCAGGCAGTTGTGGTGATCAAGATGCACGTGCATCGTCGACACGATCTCGTCGGTGTAGTCGTGCTGCACCTCGTCCAGGCGGCGCGTCAGATCGCCGGTGTGATGGTCGTAGATCATGGTGAGCGACCCGATAACGTGCTCATCGGGCGTGCGCATCTGCTCTTTGGCGATCGAGGCGCGAATCAAATCGCGCACTGCCTCGGAGCGGTTGGCCACGTCGCCGCGGCGCGCGATCTGCTCGTCAAAACGGCGCAGCAGGTCGTCGGGTGCGGTAACCGAAAAACGGACCAGCTCGGAGCCGGAGCCACTACAGTGGCAGCCCGCGTCACCATCCGCCCCGTGCGGATGCTCGTGCTCGTACCCGCAGCCGTGCTCGTGTTCGGCCACCTTACACCAGCTTCACGGAGCCGACGGAGTTGTGGTCGGCCTCGATGGCCTCTTCGTAGTCCTCGAGTGCGTCGTGGGCCTCGTGCAGCGCAGCCATGGCGGCCTCGAGCTTGGCGCCGATGCGCTCCATGTCAAAATTCTCGGTCGCATGCAGCAGCTGATGGCTCCACTCGTGAGCGAGCTCGATGGTGTCGTCGACCTGCTTGACGCTCATGGCAAGCTGGCTCATGTTCATTCCAACATCATGCATGGGAAATCTCCTTTTGTATGGGGCAGTTCAGTGGTTCAGATTTTACTACGCCCGCTCTGCGCGCGGCTGCATAAGAAAACGGGTACGAGTCTGTGCGACCCGCACCCGTTCACTGGGGGCTGTTTGTGACTACCATACTATCCGTGGTTGCACTCGGTACATCCAGAAGTCCGGCGAGCGGTGCAAAAGCGCTCATGGACGGCAGGCAGACGGCAACATGTAACAAGCGTATTACAGATGCTTCTCCAGCAGCGCCTGCAGCCTCGTCTTGGGCAGAGCGCCAACCGAGCGGTCAATCTCCTCGCCGTTCTTAAACACAATCAGCGTGGGGATACTCATGACGCCATACTTCATGGCCAGGTCCTGGTTGTCGTCAACGTTGCATTTGGCAACGGCAAGCTTGCCCGCCAGCTCATCGGCAACCTCGTCAACGATGGGCGAGAGGGATCGACAAGGCCCGCACCACGGTGCCCAAAAATCGACCAGCACGGGCAGGCTGTCGTTAACGATGGATTCGAAGTTCTCGGGGGTAATCTGATTAATGTCAGCCATGGTGACCTCCATAATGCGACGCGGTTCGGCCGCGTAAAACTCAGTACGACCGTGCTTATACCCAGCCGCCCGCAAAGCAACCACTCGCGGGCGGCTCTTTTATATAATGGTGGGCACGCAAACGATTGGAGAGCGCATGCCCACGTCACAAAGCCAGAAAAAAGAAGCCATCGCCCAGGCGACCGAGCAGGAGCTCGCATCGCTCGCGGGTCGTGGCGTGCGTATCGCGGGCAACGCGTGCTCGCCGATCGTGCTGGTCAAAGGCGATCTGGACGAGGCCGAGCGTTCGGGTGGCGAGCTTGCCGCCGGCCCGGATGGCGCGGCGTTGCGCAAGGCGCTTGGGGCCATCGGCTACGCGCCCGAGGATTTTTGCGTGCTGGCAAGCGTCGCTGGCGTGGGTGACGGAGCGGCCGCGGTGGGCGAGACTCTACCGTGCGAGCTGTTCCGCGAGGCGCTTGAGGCCTTGGACCCCGAGGCGGTCCTGCTGCTGGACGATCGCGCGGCCGATACCATGCGCGAGACCTATGCCGACATGCTCGTGGCAATCGACGACTTTGATACCGCCATGCTCAAGCCCGGCCTGGTCGCCCATGTGCAGGGCCGCCGCGTGCTCGCGCTCGACGGCTTTGAGGCGGCGCTGACCGACAAAGCGGCCAAGCAGCGCATGTGGGCCTACATCAAGCAGCTGACCCCGGCGGCCGCTCCGCTGTAGCGAGCCCGCGTCGACAAACGACCCCGAGCGGGCGAGCCGCACCCACGGAACGCAAATCCGTCGCGCCCGCGCCCTTACATCACAGCGCGCAGCTCAAACCGATCGCCGTTAATGCGGAACTGGCAGTTGCCGTTCATGCGCTCCACGGCGAGTTTGATGCTTCTGGTGCCAAAGCCGTGGCCCGCATGTCGGGTCACGGGCATGCCGTCGACCATGCGCGGCGCGCGGTCAAACGTATTGGAAACTAACAGCAGCAGCTGGCTGTCCTCTAATCGCAGGTCAAGGTCGACGAATCGCTTTCCTTGGGGTGCGGCACTTGCGGCGGTGATAGCGTTTTCCAAGGCATTTGAGAGCACGCTAAACAGGTCGGCGTCGCCTACGTGGATGGTTTCGGGTACGGCGGCGCGCAGGTTGGCGGTAATGCCGTTTCTATTGATATCCGAGTTAAATGACGAAAGCGCGATGTTTACGGTCTCGTTGGCGCAGAAGCGGCGTACGGCGGTGCGATCGCTGGCTTCGCAGAGTTCATCGATGCGTTTGAGCGCCTCGTCGGTGTGGCCCTCCTCAATTAAAGCGGCTAGGCCGCGTAGGAAGTGGCGCATATCGTGGCGAAGAATCGACAGCTCGCGCCCAGATTGACGCCAAGCCTCGAGCTCTTTGATGGCGGCGCTGTCGCGGGTTTCGAGCATCCAGCGCTCTCGCTCGGCGGTTTCCTTTTCTTCGTATTCGCGCAGGTAAACGGCAAGAAACATAAGATAGAAGGCACAGAGCGCAAATGCCAAAAATTCAACCGTTACCACCGAGCCCGAGTGGAACAGCGTGGTGTAGACGTTGGTGGCATAGTCAAAGATGTAATAGACGAGCGGCAGGATTAAAAGGATGCCCAGCTCGGTGGTGCTTTTAATCGCCAAGCGCGGACCGATGTCGCCGGCCCAATGCAACAGGACGGCAAAGACGGCGAGTGTGGTCGCGATGCGCGCCAGATAGTACGCGATCTGAGAATCGGTTGCGGCAAATGCGGCGATGCCCATCCAATTGCTGAACTGGCAGCTCAGATAGGCACTCGTAATGCCGAGCACGGCAAGCAGCGGGCTCAGGCGGTAGCGCGCACACAGGTAGACGATAAGCGGCAGGTGCACGACAAGTGGATAAACCTGTCGGGCAAATAGTTCGCCGCCAACGACGTTGGCGATTGAGAAGGCGGTGCCGGTCAGAATGGTAACGACCACCAGTTCAAGCGCATGACGCCGGTTGATCTCGATACCGCACAGCGCCGCCGAGGCAAAGACGCCAAAGAGTAGCGTCGTGGCGTGGTGGATTGCCCAAAGGATCATTTCGACCGAGGAGACCATCAGCGCCTCCCGCCCTCAAAGCGCACCGCAAAGTAGGCGTCTTGGAATCCCTGCTTGCAGCTGCGCGAAAGCGGGATGCACGCGCCCGAGCGCATGACGATGTCCGTGCGGTCAAAGTGATCGATATTGCGCAGGTTGACCTGGTAGCTGCGGTGGCATTTAAAGAAGGTGGCATTTTGCGCCAAACGGTCCTCGACGCTGCGGAACGATTCGAGTGCCTCGATATCGCGTCCGTCGCGCAGGTGGAAGACCACGTGCTTGTTGCGCGCCTCGGCATATTCGATGTCAGACAGGCGCAGGGCGTGGTAGCCAAAGGACGTTTTGATCACGAGCTCATCGGTTGCCGCCGGGCGCATGCTCGAAAGCTCGTCGAGTAACTGCGCCAGGCGTTCGTAAGTCACGGGCTTGAGCAGATAGTCGAAGGCACGGACCTCGTAGGACTCCAGTGCGAACTCGGGCGACGAGGTGAGAAACACCAGGCGCACGGCGGTATCGGCCTGGCGCAATTCGCGCGCGGTATCCATGCCGTTGACGAGTGGCATGATCATATCGAGCAGAATGATGTCGGCGCGTGATGCGGCATGGCGGGCCAGCAGGTCCTCGCCGCGCGTGACGAGCGCAACATCGACCGCCGTGCCCGTCTCGGTCGACCAACGGTCGATCATCCGGTGCAGTCTATCTAGAAAAGCGACATCATCGTCGCAGGCAATAATCTTGAGCATTCTGAGCCCCCTTAGTAGTTCGATTTTGCCACATTGGGTGCGGACCGCTCGCGGAGGCGTGTCCCATTTGCGCCCCACGTCGTGCAACTCGCGCCGAGTGGCATTGCGGTGGCGAAAGATGCCTCCTGCGCTATTGAGAGCTCGGCTATCCTCAGCTTGCTAGTTCGAAAATGGACCCGCCGCATGATTGAATCTTTATTCCAACTTGACACCTAGGTTTACAGCTGTCTTGTCAGCTGTAAACCTAGGTGTCATACTAAAGCCCCAAGATTCGCCAAAAGAGAGGGGCCTTGATGGCACAGAGCGCGAACATGGATGCGTCGGAGCTTGCACGCGATATCGCGGCCGGCCTAGCATCGGCAACGACGGCAACGGAGCGTGCGGCGCTGGTGCCCGCAGAGCTCGTCGAGGCCATTCAGCAACTAAAAACCCAACGTGACGCGGTGATCCTGGCACACTACTATGTGGCGCCCGAGGTCCAAGCCGTTGCCGATTACGTCGGCGATAGCTTCTACCTGGCAAAGCTTGCCAAGAGCCTGCCGCAGCAGACGATCGTGCTGTGCGGCGTGGAGTTTATGGGCGAGAGCGCCAAGCTGCTCAACCCCACCAAAACCGTGCTGCTGCCCGAGCCGGGTGCGGACTGCCCCATGGCTCATATGGTCAAGCGCGAGACGGTCGACGCGGCGCGCGCCGAGTATGGCGACGACCTTGCCGTGGTCTGCTACGTCAACTCGACGGTTGAGATCAAGAGCTGGAGTGACGTGTGCGTCACCAGCTCCAATGCCGTCAAGATCGTCTCCGAGCTGCCGCAGCAGCATATCCTGTTCATTCCCGACCAGAACCTGGGCCGCTTTGTGGCCGAGCAGGTGCCCCAAAAGCACGTCATCCTCAACAACGGCTACTGCCCGCGCCATCACATCATCACCGTCGAGCAGATCGTCGACGCGCAGGAGGCGCATCCCGACGCGCTTGTGCTGGCGCACCCAGAGTGTAAAGCCGACGTCCTGGCCGAGGCCGACTACATCGGCTCCACCGCCGGCATCATCAAGTACGCCGAGGAGTCGGATGCCAGCGAGTTCATTATCGTGACGGTCCGCGGCGTGCTCTACGAGCTCGAGCGCCGCTGCCAGGGCACCGGCAAGAAGTTCTACTTCCCCGCGGTGCAGCCCACCTGCGTCAACATGGATCTCATCACGCTCGAAAAGCTCGTGCGCTGCCTGGAGACGGGTGAGGGCGAGGTGCAGATCGGCGTGTCGGACGAGGCTGCCGACCAGGCCAAACTTACGCTCGACCGCATGCTCGAGTACGCAGCACGCTAGAACAATGTGGCATGAGGGATGGTTCCTTATGTCACATTACAAGGGAGAGGATTCCTGTGGAAACCAAGCAATACCCCGATATGGAGTGCGACGTCATCATTGCCGGCTGCGGCGTAGCGGGCCTGTACGCGGCTCTCAACCTGCCGACGAGCATGCGCGTGATCATGCTCTCCAAGGGCGCGGTCGACGAGTGCGATTCGATGCTCGCGCAGGGCGGCATCTGCGTGCTGCCCGAGGGCTCGGACTACGATGCCTTCTTTGAGGACACCATGCACGCCGGCCACTACGAGAACCGCCGCGAGAGCGTCGACATCATGATCCGCTCGAGCCGCTCGGTCATCAACGACCTGCTAGCGATGGGCGTGGATTTTGAGCGCAAGGCCGATGGCAGCCTCGACTTTACCCGCGAGGGCGCACACAGCCGTCCGCGCATTGCCTTCCATGCCGATATTACGGGCAAGGAGATTACGACCAAACTGCTCCAGGCTGTCCGCAAGCTGGACAACGTGCAGATTCTCGAACACGTTGCCATGACCGATATCCTGACCGCCGAGCGCGATGGCGCCACGGTGTGCACCGGCGTCGTCGCCGTTGCCGTGGATGAAGGCGATTCAGCTCGCCCCGCCGACGAGCTGGCAAATGCCGCGGAGGGCGTGCATGCCGGTAAGCCGTTTAAGATCCATGCCCGCCACACGCTGTGGGCGACGGGCGGTATCGGCGGCGTATACGACCATTCGACCAACTACCCGCAGCTCACGGGCGATGCCTGCTACATTGCTCAGGAGCATGGCATTAAGATGGAGCATCTGGACTACGTGCAGATTCACCCCACGGGACTGTTCTCGCCGCAGCCGGGCCGCACCTTCCTGATCAGCGAGAGTTGCCGCGGCGAGGGCGCGATTTTGCTCAACGCCGCCGGCGAGCGCTTTACCGACGAGCTCCAGCCGCGCGATGTGGTCGCCGCCGCTATTCGCGAGCAGATGAAGCAGGACGGCACCGAGCACGAGTGGCTGAGCTTTGCCCCCGTCGAGCGCGACGTGGTGACCGGGCACTTTGCCAACATCCGCGCGCGCTGCCTGGAGGACGGCCGCGACATCTTGGACGAGCCCATTCCCGTTACGCCCACGCAGCACTACTTTATGGGCGGCGTGTGGGTCGACAAGGACGGCCGCACCTCGATGCCCGAGCTCTACGCTGCGGGCGAGACGGCCTGCAACGGCGTTCACGGCAAGAACCGCCTTGCGTCAAACAGCCTGCTCGAGGCACTGGTCTGGGGTCGTCGCGCCGCGTGGTACATGCGTACCGGCGAGTCGCTGGCCGTGGAGCAGGCGGGCGAGCCCGCGCTCGATGGCCGTCATCGCGCCCTGAGCGTCGACACCCTGGCAATCGATGATTTGGCCCGTGCCGTCGGCACGCAGGCCGTGGAGGAGTAGACCATGAATCCCATTACCATGAAGCTCGTCGTCGATGATCTGATTCTGCAGGCTCTGCGCGAAGACATTACCTTTGAGGACGTGAGCACGGCGAGCGTGTGTCCCACGGCGCGTCCCGCCACGGTGGAGCTTATCGCCAAGGCCGATGGCATCATTGCGGGTCTGGATGTGTTCGCTCGCACCTTTGAGCTGCTGGATTCGCAGAGCTCGGTGCTGTTTGATGTTGCCGACGGTGACGAGGTGCACGCCGGCGACCACGTGGGCCAGGTGCGCGGCGATGCGCGCGTGCTGCTTTCGGGCGAGCGTGTGGCGCTCAACTACCTGCAGCGCATGAGCGGTATCGCTACCTATACGCACCAGATGGCCGCGGCGCTCGAGGGTACCAAGACCGTGCTCGTCGACACGCGCAAGACCACGCCGGGCATGCGCGTCTTCGAGAAGGCCGCGGTCGAGATCGGCGGCGGCAGCAACCACCGTTACAACCTGTCGACGGCCGTCATGCTCAAGGACAACCACATTGATGCCGCCGGTGGCGTGACGCGTGCGATCGAGATGGCGCGCGCCCATGCATCGTTTACCACGACCGTCGAGATCGAGTGCGAGAACCTGGACATGGTGCGCGAGGCCGTGGAGGCCGGCGCCGATATCATCATGCTCGACAACATGACCCACGACGACATGGCTGCAGCGATTGAGCTTATCGCCGGCCGCGCCAAGACCGAGTGCTCGGGCAACGTGGACGCTAGCAATATCCGCGCGCTCGCTGACCTGGGCGTTGACTTTATTAGCTCGGGGGCGTTGACGCATTCTGCGCCGATTCTCGACCTCTCGCTTAAGCACCTGCGTCTGCTGGACGGTAAATAATGGACGCCCGCGAGCGTCGCCGTGCCATCATGGCCGTGCTCGAGGGAGCCAAAGACCCCGTCTCCGGCAGCGCACTTGCTCGCGAGGTTGGCGTGAGCCGTCAGGTCGTGGTTCAGGATATTGCTCTGTTGCGCGCCGATGGGCACGATGTCGTGGCGACCAACCGTGGTTATGTGCTGCAGGAGGCCCCCAGCAGCCCCGCCGTGCCCACGCGCTTGGTCAAGGTTCGCCACGGCGTGGAGCAGGCAGGCGATGAACTCACGAGTATCGTCGACGCCGGAGGCGCCGTGCTCAACGTGATCGTCAATCACCGCGTGTACGGTAAGATCACGGCCGACCTGGACATCCGCAATCGTCGCGATGTCGAGCGCTACCTAGAGGGCATCGCCAGCGGCAAGAGCTTCCCGCTGCTGACGGTGACCAGCGGCTACCACTTCCATCGCATCGCCGCGGAAGACGAGCAGACCCTCGACGAGATCGAGGCGATGCTCAAAGAGAAGGGCTACTTGGCGGACCTAATGCCCTACGAAGACGACCTGTCCTAGTAACGACGAATGCAAAAGGAGGCCTCCGCGGCGATGCGGAGGCCTCCTTTTTTGTGCACGGTGTACTTTTGAGTGTGCAGGTGGGGGAGTTGTTACTCCTCGACGATCTCGGTGATCGCGCCAGCGGGGCAAGCGTCCTGGCAAGCGCCACAGGCGACGCAGGAGTCCTCGTCAGCGACGGTAGCGACGTCCTGGAGCTCCAGAACGCCAGCGGGGCAGGAGTCGACGCAAACGCCACAAGCGATGCACTCGTCGGCATCAATTACGGGATGAGCCATGGTAGTTTCCTCTCTGTTGACCGACGCTACAGGCGATGCGCGCCGGTTTGATTCGGGCAAAAACATACCACGGGAGCGACCGTTTGCAATACCCTCTGGCCGGCATCTTCATACCGTTCGCCGAGTATGCCAAGGTTTACTAAAAAACGCGCAGGTGGGGCTGTTGAGCTGCGCAAATGTTAGCTAAAGGTGACTTGAAATATTGAGCTATTGAGCGCGCCTGCGGAAACTGCGACCCGGAATCTACGCTCAAATCGGGATGAGCTTTCCGCAAGACGGCCCCCAGGCACCCCCGGACGCAAACCTCAGTCAACTCTACATAGATCTCAATAGATCTGCCGAGAACTCAAACAGTGCGTCTACCTGCGTATTTGCGAACCTAAACTCTCGGCAATAAGAAATCTTATATGAATTGACTTAGATTTTGTATATTCCGGCCCATAAGGGGATACACTACATCCTGAAAGACAAGCCGAAACACCGCTCGGCAGACCGCCGAGTCGGTGCAAACGCACAAGAGAGAGGGAATTTCTAATGGGCAAGATTCTTGGTATCGACCTTGGTACTACTAACTCCGCAATGGCCGTTCTCGAGGGCGGTTCTCCGACCATTATCGTGAACGCCGAGGGCGACCGCACCACCCCGTCCGTCGTGGGCTTCCGTGCCGACGGCGACCGCGTCGTGGGTAAGGCCGCTAAGAACCAGGCTGTCACCAACCCCAAGAACACCGTGTTCTCCATCAAGCGCTTCATGGGCCGCAAGTACTCTGAGTGCACCTCCGAGATCAAGACCGTGCCGTACGAGGTCAAGGAGGGCCAGGGTGGCCGTGCCGTCGTCGACATCGAGGGCAAGGACTACACCGCCGAGCAGGTGAGCGCCATGACGCTCGCAAAGATGAAGGCCGACGCCGAGAAGTATCTGGGCGAGACCGTCACCGACGCCGTCATCACCGTTCCGGCCTACTTCAACGACGCCCAGCGTCAGGCCACCAAGGACGCCGGTAAGATCGCCGGCCTCAACGTCAAGCGTATCGTCAACGAGCCGACCGCTGCTGCTCTGGCCTATGGCCTGGACAAGCAGGGCACCGACCAGCGCATTCTGGTCTTCGACCTGGGCGGTGGTACCTTCGACGTCTCCATCCTCGACCTCGCCGACGGCGTGTTTGAGGTTCTGTCCACCTCGGGCGACAACCACCTGGGCGGCGACGACTGGGATCAGCGCGTCATCGACTGGATGGCCGATAAGTTCCAGCAGGAGAACGGTGTCGACCTGCGTCAGGACCCCATGGCCCTGCAGCGTCTGAAGGAGGCCGCCGAGAACGCCAAGAAGGAGCTCTCCGCCGCCCAGCAGACCACCATCAACCTGCCGTTCATCACCATGAACCAGTCCGGCCCGCTGCACCTCAACTACACGCTGACCCGCGCCGAGTTCGAGAAGATCACCCGCGACCTGCTCGAGCGCTGCAAGCAGCCTGTCACCAACGCCCTGCGCGACGCCAAGCTTAAGCTCTCCGATCTGACCGAGGTCATCCTCGTCGGCGGTTCCACCCGTATGCCCGCCGTCCAGGAGCTCGTCAAGACCATGACCGGCAAGCAGCCCAACATGTCCGTGAACCCCGACGAGGTCGTTGCCGACGGCGCTGCCGTCCAGGGCGGCGTGCTCACCGGCGACGTCGAGGGCATCCTGCTGCTCGACGTTACCCCGCTGTCGCTGGGCGTCGAGACCATGGGCGGCATCATGACCAAGATGATCGACCGCAACACCACGATCCCGACCTCCAAGACCGAGGTCTACTCCACCGCTGCCGACAACCAGACCAGCGTCGAGATCAACGTGCTCCAGGGCGAGCGCGAGCTTGCCCGCGACAACAAGTCGCTCGGTAAGTTCCAGCTGACCGGTATCCCGGCTGCCCGCCGCGGCGTGCCGCAGATCGAGGTCACCTTCGACATCGACGCCAACGGCATCGTCAAGGTCTCCGCTAAGGACAAGGGCACCGGCAAGGAACAGCAGATCACCATTTCCGGCTCCACCGCGCTTTCCGACGACGAAGTCGATCGTATGGTCAAGGACGCCGAGGCTCATGCCGAGGAGGACAAGAAGCAGAAGGAAGAGGTCGAGGTCCGCAACCAGACCGACAGCCTGTGCTACTCCACCGAGCAGACCCTCAACGAGCTCGGTGACAAGGTTTCCGCCGACGTGAAGTCCAAGGCCGAGGCCGCTATCGCCGACGCCAAGAAGGCGCTCGAGGGCTCTGACGTCGAGGCCATCAAGGCCGCTGGCGAGTCCCTGCAGTCCGTGGCCTACGAGCTGGCCCAGGTTGTCTACGCCGACGCTCAGCAGCAGACCGACGGTGCCGCCGGCGCCCAGCCTGCTGACGATGACGTCGTCGACGCCGACTACGAGGTTGTGGACGACGAGGACAAGTAATCATGTCCGCCCGTAAAGCTCGCACGGAGGCGGCTGCCGCTGGCGCCGCCCCCGTTGACTCTGAGGAGAAGGACGTGAAGATTCCCGTAGAGGCCGTCGACGATACCGAGGCCAACGAGGCCCCGGCCGCCGAGGCTGCCGAGAACCAGGTAGAGGATTCCAACAAGGAGGCGACGATGACCGAGGACGAGATGGTGGAAGCCGCTATCCGCGCCGGTGAAGAAGCCGCCGACAACGACTTTAAGCTCAAGTTCGAGCAGGCCCAAAAGGAGCTTGCCGACGTGCGCAATGAGCTCGATGCTGCGGCAGAGGCTCAGAAGGCCGCCGAGGACAAGGCGAAGGACGCTACCGAGCGCACCGCTCGTCTGCAGGCCGACTGGGAGAACTTCCGTCGCCGCACCGCCAACGAGCGCATCGCCGAGCGCGAGCGCGCGACCGAGAAGCTCGTCACTGCGCTGCTGCCGGTGGTCGACGATATCGAGCGTGCGATCGACCATGCCCGCAGCCAGGAGCTTGCCGACGACTTTAAGCAGTTCGTCGACGGCGTCGACGCAGTGCATGCCAAGCTGCTTGATGTGTTTGCGCACGAGGGCGTTGAGCCCATCGACCCCAAGGGCGAGGCGTTCGATCCGCTCGAGCACCAGGCCGTGGGTCGTGTCGAGGACGCGTCGCAGTACGACGAGACCGTCAACGACGTGTACCAGAAGGGCTACCGCATGGCGGACCGCATTCTGCGTTCCGCGATGGTGACGGTGACCTACGGTGGCGAGAAGCGCCCCGCACCGGAGCCCGAAGCGGCGCCCGAGGATGCTGCGGCCGATACGGCCGAGAGCACCGAGGAGTAATTGAGAAGGGCCCCGGGGCAACACCCGGGGCCCTTTCTGGCCTAGTGCCATATGAAAGCATGAGCCGCCGCCCGCTGGGCGGCGGATGAAACAGGAGAGGAGCTACGATGGCTGCAGGCAAAACCTTCTATGACATCCTGGGCGTATCCAAGAGCGCCTCCGACAAAGAGATCAAGAGCGCGTTTCGCAAGCTCGCGCAAAAATATCACCCCGATGCCGGCGGCGACGAGGCCAAGTTCAAGGAGATTAGCGAGGCCTACGAGACGCTTTCGGACGAGAAGAAGCGCAAAGAGTACGACCAGATGCTCATGTTCGGCGGCATGCCGGGCGCAGGCGGCGCGTATGGCGGAGGCTACGGTGCCGGCGCAGGCGCCAGCGGCTGGGGCGACATCTTCGACAGCATCTTTAGCGGCAACGGCGCCTGGGGCAGCGATTGGGGCTCGGGCTTTGCCGGGGCTGCGGGCGCTGCCGGCGCCGGTGCAGGTCGCAGCCGCGCTCGCAAGGGCGGCGACCTGTCGCTGACCGTTGATGTGACGGCCGAGGACGCGTTTCGCGGCGTGACGCACAAGGTCACCTATCGCATTCCCTCGACAGGCGAGCAGCAGACCATTACGGTCTCGGTGCCCGCGGGCGCGGTCGACGGCGGCAAGCTACGCTACAAGCGCCGCGGCGAGTATGGCGTTGCGGGTGGCGAGCGCGGCGACCTGGTCGTGACCACGCATGTGGAGGAGCACCCGCTGTTTAAGCGCAAAGGCGCCGACGTGACTATGGAGGTACCGGTCTCGGTCTACGAGGCGGCGCTCGGCTGCACGGTGGACGTGCCCACGCCCGGCGGGGCGACGGTCCGTTTGAAAGTGCCCGCGGGTACCCAGACGGGCAAGAAGTTCCGCTTTAAGGAAATGGGGGCGCCCGACGTTAAGCACCGTGGCCGCACAGGCGCGCTGCTCGTCGAGATCAAGGTGCAGGTTCCCACGAACCTGTCCGACGACGAGCGCGAGGCCATGACCAAGTTGCGCGAGGCCGACACGCGCGACTATCGCGAGAAGGTCAACCGTTACAAGGCAACGTACTAGGGCGGTCGCGGCGCACGCCCGCGCCCGCGGGCTTATGATGGACGATAACGAGACGGAAAGGGGTCAGGTAGCATGGCCGAGGACAATAGGAACAAACCGCTGTACATGATCAGCGTGGCGGCCGAGCTGACCGGCATGCATCCGCAGACTCTGCGCGTCTACGAGTCCAAGGGCCTGGTGAACCCCCAGCGCTCGGGCGGCAACACGCGTCTGTATTCACGTGCCGATATCGAGCGACTGGAGCTCATCAACCAGCTGACCGACGAGGGTATCAATCTTGCCGGCGTGGTGCGTATCCTCGATATGAAGGAGCGTGCCGAGGAGCGCGAGCGCGAGAACGAGAAGCTTCGCGCCCGTGTTCGTCAGCTCGAGGACGAGCTGCACGAGTACAAGATGCAGAAGAAGATCACCGCCTTGGCCCCGCGCGACGGCTCGGTTAACCCCGAACAGGTCATGCGCAAGCTGCTGGGCGCCGGCGGGGATCTCTAGGTTACGGCGTTTTACCAAACGCCGTAACCGGCCGACGCTGCGCGCCGCCCAGGGCGACAATTTGTCATTCAAAAGGCGAGGCATGACCAGAAGGTCAATGCCTCGCCTTTTTCATGCCAACTTGTTCGCCCTGGACGTCGCTCGCTGTCCGTCCTCTACCTGCGGCGTTGCCTTGCTCCGGATGCGGTAGTCATTGGGGACGTTCTTAAATGACTAGTCGAAAGGGACACTCTTGCACCAAATCTGCCGGTCCCACACTGGGCTCGTCTTTTACTTTACCGAGATAAAGTGAACGTGCAGATTCGTAACCCACTTGCAACCGTTCTATGGCACGATATTGAACGAATGTATGCTATGCGCCCGAGCCTTTCGGGCAGAGTGGGAGACAGTATGGTCAAGCTGTACGAGGACGGCATCTACCTGCGTAACGGCAGCGAGGTTGTGCCTGTGGCCGAGGCTGCCGAGCGCGGTATTACGCAGACGCCCGAGGATGCTAAGCGCGGCACCATCGCGTATTCGATCCTCCAGGCACACAATACGTCCGGCAATCCCGAGGCGCTCAAGATTCGCTTCGACGCCATGGCGAGCCACGACATCACCTTTGTCGGCATCATCCAGACGGCGCGCGCCTCGGGCATGGAGCAGTTCCCGCTGCCCTACGTGCTCACCAACTGCCATAACTCGCTGTGTGCCGTGGGCGGCACCATCAACGAGGATGACCACGTCTTTGGCCTTTCCGCGGCCAAGAAGTATGGCGGCATCTTCGTCCCGCCGCACATCGCTGTCATCCACTCCTTTATGCGTGAGAACTTCGCCGGCTGTGGCAAGATGATCCTGGGCTCCGACTCGCACACCCGCTACGGCGCTCTGGGCACCATGGCGGTGGGTGAGGGCGGCGGCGAGTTGGCCAAACAGCTGCTGCGCGACACCTACGACGTCGCCTATCCCGGCGTCGTTGCCATCTACCTCACGGGCGCCCCACGTCCCGGCGTCGGCCCGCACGACGTGGCGCTCGCCATCATCCGCGCCGTCTTTGCCAAGGGCTACGTCAAGAACAAGGTCATGGAGTTCGTGGGCCCGGGCATCGCGAGCATGACGACCGATTATCGCAACGGGGTCGACGTCATGACCACCGAGACCACCTGCCTGTCGAGCATCTGGGCCACCGACGAGGACACGCACGCGTTTTTGACCATGCACGGCCGCGGCGACGACTACCGCGAGCTCAAGCCCGCCGACGTTGCCTACTACGACGGCTGCGTCGAGGTCGACCTGTCGAGCATCAAGCCCATGATCGCGCTGCCGTTCCATCCTTCTAACGGCTTTGAGATTGACGAGCTCAACGAGAACCTCGAGGACATCCTGCACGAGGTCGAGCTCGAGGCTGCCAAGATCGGCGAGGGCAAGACGCACTTTAGCCTGCTCGACAAGATCGTCGACGGCAAGCTGCACGTGCAGCAGGGCGTTATCGCCGGCTGCTCGGGCGGCAACTACGACTCCGTGGTCCAGGCTGCTCGCGTGCTTAAGGGCGCCAACACCGGCTGCGGCGAGTTCTCGCTGTCGGTCTATCCCACGAGCCAGCCCGTGGCGCTCGAACTTACGCGCCGTGGTTACATCTACGACCTCATGGAGGCCGGTGCGATCGTGCGCACGGCGTTCTGCGGCCCGTGCTTCGGCGCCGGCGACACGCCCGCCAACAACGGCCTTTCGATCCGCCACACCACGCGCAACTTCCCCAATCGCGAGGGTTCCAAGCCGGGCAACGGCCAGCTGAGCGCCGTGGCCCTGATGGACGCCCGCTCCATTGCGGCGACGGCGGCCAACGGCGGCATCCTGACGCCGGCGACCGACCTGCCCGAGGAGACCTGGGACGAGGCCTGCGAGTACACCTTCGACGACGCGCCGTACAAAAAGCGCGTGTACTGGGGCTTTGGCAAGGCTGAGCCGGCCGACGAGCTGGTCGAGGGCCCCAACATCAAGCCGTGGCCCGCGATGGAGCCTCTCGGCGACGACATCCTGCTCAAGGTGTGCTCCAAGATCATGGATCCGGTCACTACGACCGACGAGCTCATTCCCTCGGGCGAGACGAGCTCCTTCCGCTCCAACCCGCTGGGTCTGGCCGAGTTTACGCTCAGCCGCCGCGACCCTGCCTACGTGGGTCGCTCCAAGGAGGTCGACGCCGTGGAGAAGCGCCGCGTGGCCGGCGAGGCCGCAGGCGACCTGGCGGTACTCGATGCCGAGCTTGCCGGCGTGTTTGAGGCACTGGCCGGCGCCGGTGTCGCGGCCGATGCCAAGGCGACCGAGTACGGCTCTATGCTCTACGCCAAGAAGCCCGGCGACGGTTCTGCCCGCGAGCAGGCCGCGAGCTGCCAGCGCGTAATTGGCGGTCTGGCCAACATCGTTCACGAGTACGCCACCAAGCGCTATCGCTCCAACGTGATGAACTGGGGTATGGTGCCCTTCCAGATGGAGGCCGAGCCCAGCTTTGAGGTGGGCGACTACGTCTTTGTGCCGGGTATCCGTGCCGCGCTCGACGGCGACCTAAAGGACATCGCCGCCTACGTGGTGCGCGCCGACGGTGCGGTCGAGCAGATTGAGCTCTACATTGCCGATATGACGGCAGAGGAGCGTGCCATCGTCAAGGCCGGCTGCCTGATCAACTACAACAAGTTCAAGGCCGCTGCCGAGTAACGCACTTAATTGTCCGCCCGGGGCTTACCCTTTCCCGCCCGCTCACGCGCTTCGCGAGGGTCGCGTTCGGGAAAGGGTAAGCCCCGGGCTACATTTCTGCGTTCTCGTTGGGTCTTGAGGAACGCTAAAAATAGACTTGCTTGATGCCACCCCTGTTATCGGGGCGGCTTTTTTTTGTCGAAAACCACCACAAAGGTGCCTGCCCGGCGGGTCCTTATTTCGATGGGGTCCAGGTTATTTCATCGTCAAATAGCCAAGTGCGTGCCGAAGCACTGTTGCGCGCTGTCTGCGGATCGGGCTCGCAGGTTTGTTCGTAGGCATCCTCGGTACACCGATCCATAAAATCGACGACTGCCGTCTGGTCGCCCTCCATGACGTAGATTACGTTGCCATCCGAGATATAGACCCCCGGTCCTTCATTGTCCACGTAGCCGGGGTCGTATGAGACGTTGCACAATCTGCTCCCGTTTGCCGCATCGAGCTCAAGGGTCGAATAATACCCGCCAACCATTTGGGCATTCTTGGCTCGATATGTTGCGGCGCCGTACCACCGCTTAAACGTCTTGCCTTTGAGTAAACTGGTTGCCTTGCCGATAAGCTGCTCATCTTTGGTGTAGCGCCTGGCCCCAAGTTCGATACGGGGATAGTTGCTGACCCCAAGCGCTGCGGGCGTACCGTCAAAATCGACGGTGATCGAATCGGGCTTGACGATATCGGTGAGGACCTCGATGGGATAGCTTACGGTCTCAACCGCCGCCTGTGTCGCAGAAGCGGGGAGAAATGCGAGATAGATAATTCCTACGCCGACTGCGGTAATCGCAAACGCTAAGACGAGCAGGCCGATATAGGTGGAGCGTTTCACGGCGGGTACCTCGCAAACAGTATGCATTCATTAAGATAAATGATACCAGCTTACGACAATATTCAAAAGAAAGCGATCGATCGAAATGACGGGGCGAAAAGGCCCTATTGGGCTTCGATTTGACCTCTAATAGGAATATTTGCCCCACTCATTCTGGGCGAGAGGTCAATAATCGAGTCCACGAGTTTTGAGCGATACTCTTCTCACTAAACTCACTATTTTCACTATAAGCACTATAAATACGATAGGGAGGACGACGAGAACAATGTGGCGTGCGATAGCTAAGCCGTTTAAGCCGGACTCTGACCTTGAATCTCTGCCTCTATCTGTGCGAACGGGCTATTGTCGGTTCTCGATTCCATCACTGCGTTCTCGTTGGGTCTGGGGATCGCCAAACGTAGACTGGGCTTGATGCCGCCTCTTTTTATCGGGGCGGTTTCTTTGTTGGACCACCACGAAGGTGCCTGTGAACCGCCTCCCATTTCTTGGACATCGGGAAATGGGAGGTTTTC
>UQOJ01000026.1 GCA_900542635.1 uncultured Collinsella sp. | reverse complement strand
TTGAAAGGCAGATTGCCGCTCTGGCGGGTTTGCAGCGTCAACTGGTTACGCGGTTCGTAGAACCGCGTAACTAGTTAGTACATCTTTGCGCCGGCGGGGATGGAGGCGTCGAGCTGGATCAGGTTGAGGCGCTCCTCGCCCTCCTCCTCGTGGACAGCGCTGATCAGCATGCCGCAGCTGGGAATACCCATCATCTTGCGCGGAGGCAGGTTGGTGATGGCGAGCAAGGTCTTGCCGACCAGGTCCTCGGGCTCGTAATAAGCGTGAATACCGGAGAGGATGGTGCGGTCGGTACCGGTACCGTCGTCGAGCGTAAAGTTCAGCAGCTTCTTGGACTTCTTGACGGCCTCGCATGCCTTGACCTTCACAGCGCGGAAATCGCTCTTGGAGAAGGTATCGAAGTCGACGAACTCCTCGAACAGCGGCTCAACGGCGATCTTGGAGTAATCAAGCGTGGGCTTAAGCGACTCAACGAACGGGCTCGCGGCGTTGCCGGCCTCGGCAGCCTTGGCGGCAGCGGCACCGGACTGGAAACCCTTCTCGGGCTTCATGTGCGGGAACAGCAGCACGTCGCGGATGGAAGCCTGGTTGGTGAGCAGCATGACCACGCGGTCGATGCCGATGCCAATGCCGCCCGCAGGAGGCATACCGTACTCGAGGGCGCGCACGTAGTCCTCGTCATACTCCATGGCCTCATCGTCGCCGCCGGCCTTCTCGGCCATCTGGGCGGCAAAGCGCTCGGCCTGGTCGACCGGGTCGTTGAGCTCGGAGAATGCGTTGGCGTACTCGTGGCCGGCGATGACCAGCTCAAAGCGGTGGGTCAAACGCGGGTCGTCCTCAAAACGCTTGGCAAGCGGGCTGACCTCGATGGGGTAATCGCACACGAACGTGGGGTTGACGATGGTGTCCTCGCCCAGCTCATCGTAAATCTCGGCGATAATCTTGCCGGCGGTCCACTCGGGCTTAATCTCCAGGCCCTTCTCGCGCGCGGCGGCAGCAAGCTCCTCGACCGGCGTGTCAATGGTGACCTGCTTGCCGAGCACGTCGGAGACGATGTCGGTCATGGGACGGCTGGCCCACTCACCAGAAAGGTCGATGGTCTGGCCCTGGTACTCGATGACCTCGGGGTTGCCGATGGCTTTGTTAGCCGCCTTAATGACACCCTGGGCGAGCGCCTTCATGCCCTCGAGGTCGGAGAAGGCACGGTAGGCCTCCATCGTGGTGAACTCGGGGTTGTGGGTAAGGTCCATGCCCTCGTTACGGAAGATGCGGCCGATCTCGAACACGCGCTCAAAACCACCGACGATGCAGCGCTTGAGATGCAGCTCGGTGGCAATACGCAGGTAGCACTCCTGATCGAGCGCGTTGAAGTGGGTAATGAACGGCTTGGCCGTGGCACCACCCTGGATGGTCTGCAGGATGGGGGTCTCGACCTCCATGTAGCCGTCGGACTCCATAAAGCGACGGAAGGTGGAGAGAATCTGCGAACGCTTACGGAAGGTCTCGCGAACGTCGTCGTTGGCGATCAGGTCGACATAGCGCTGGCGATAGCGGGTCTCCTTGTCGGAAAGACCGTGGAACTTCTCGGGCAGCGGACGAACGGCCTTGGAAAGCAGGGTCGCGCTCTTAGGGGCAACGGAAAGCTGGCCGCGCTGGGTGCGCACAACCACGCCGGTCACGCCCAGGATGTCGCCCAAGTCGAGGGCTTTGAGCGTATTCCAGGCAGCCTCGTCCATGTCGTTGATGCGGCAGAACAGTTGAATCTCGGCAGTCGCATCGCGCACGACGATGAACATGATCTTGCCCTGACCGCGCTTGGCGACCACACGGCCGGCGATCTTCACGACATCCTCGGTGTCCTCACCATCGGCAAGATCGGCGTACTTAGTCTCGATATCGGCGACGTAGTCCTCAAGCTCAGAGTGCTCGGGATAGGGGTTCTGGCCCGCCTCGAACAGGGCGGCGCGCTTGGCCAGGCGGGTGGCGCGCTCGTCGTTGAGCGTCGATGCCTGATCGGCGGCGTTCTGGTTCTCTGCCATAAGTTAGCTCCTCAAACTAAAACGCTCCCCAGGATTCGGTCCCAGGGAGCGAAAACATACCTTTACGCGGGACCGTGGTCTAGCGTGCGATCTTGGCGATGGTGTAGACGCGAGTCTTGCCGGAAGGCGTAACGACCTCGACGGAGTCGCCCTCGCCGTGACCGATGATGGCGTGGCCGACCGGAGACTCGTTGGAGATCTTGTGCTCGAGCGAGTTGGTCTCGGTGGTACCGACGAGCGTGACTTCCATGACCTCGCCGTTGGGATCAATCAGCGAAACGGTGGAACCGATGGAGACGGTCAGGTCGCCCGTGGTGGCAGCAACCTGAGCGTTGGCGAGGATGGCCTGGATCTCGGCAATACGAGCGGCGTTCTGGGCCTGCTTGTCCTTAGCGGCGTCGTACTCGGAGTTCTCCGAAAGGTCGCCGAACGCGCGGGCTTCCTTGATGTCCTCGACGATCTCCTTGGCGTAATCGCCCTCACGCCAAGCGAGCTCCTCGACGAGCTTCTGGCGGCCCTCAGCGGTCAGTACGATCTGGCTTGCGTCCATACGGATATCTCCCCAACTCTGATCAAACAATCAACTGTCAACAAAACGAAAAAGACCGGCTAGCCTGCGGGCAAGCCGGTCAGGTGCTCACCCCAAAGGGATGGGACTACTCTGCGTCCGCGTCGCTGTCCTCTGCCTGCTTCTTCTTGGCAGCAGCGAGCTTGGCCTCGAGCTCAGCGATCTCCTTGTCCTCCTCGGACTGCTCGACCACGACCTCCTCGGCCTGCTTGGTCTCGGCCTTATCGTCGCCCTCCATACCCTCGCGGATATTCTTGACGGTAGAGCCGAGGGACTTGCCGAGCTTCGGCAGGTTCTTGGGCCCGAAGATAATCAGGACAACGACGAGAATAATGATGAGCTCAGGAGCCCTCAGTCCAAACATGTAGACCTCCACAATACAGCGAGACAAGCTCGAATGAGTATACCGCGGGTATCGCGGTATCACAACAATAGCTAAAAAAAGGGACCGCAAGAAGCGGTCCCTCCTCATGCTCTGGTCGGGTTGACTGGATTTGAACCAGCGACCCCTGCGTCCCGAACGCAGTGCTCTACCAAACTGAGCCACAACCCGTTAGCTCGACTATAGTAACAAAGATTTCCGCCGCATGCTAGAGAAATTTTTTACTTCTTTGGCACTTCGACGCGAACCGTGTTGGGAATGAACTGCGTCGCGCAGGACCACCAGCCGTTTTGCTGGGCAGCGTCGGCAAGCCTTTCGGCCGTGACGGCGGTGTCGCAAATGGCAAACGAGCAGGCACCCGATCCGCACACATCTACAGCAACGGTGCCATCCTGTTTATGCAGCCAGTCGAGGACCGTTTGAATCTGCGGCTCCATCTGTGCGGAAATGACACCCAAGTTGTTATGGATGAGTGCATATGCCGTCTCGGCATCACCAGCACGCAAGGCAGAAGCTATCGCGCCGGGCTTGTCCACAGGCACCGGGGCCTCGTCAAAACGTCGATAGGCTTCAATTGTCGAAACACTTGCCTCGCGCGGCTTGACCAACACGACGGGCGTTGCGGGCAGCGCGGGGTACTCAGTTGCCAGCACGTCTCCCCCACCTACGTAGAACGCAGGACTCGCGTGCAAAAAGAACGGGACGTCAGCACCAATGCCCCGCGCAATGTCGTCGAGCGCTGGGTCGGTGCGATCAATGCCCCAGAGCTCCGCCAAGGCGACAATGACCGCGGCCGCATCCGTCGAGGGGCCGCCCAAGCCGGCGCACAATGGAATGCGCTTCTCAATCGTCACGCAGATGTTTGCCTCGCGACCATAATGATCGGCCATAGCAACCGCAGCCCGATACGCCGTATTCTTTTGCATGGGAAAATCTGATGCCGGAACCGTCTGAACGGTCAGCGCCTGCGCCGGCGTGACCGTCACGGTATCGGAAAGACCGACGGCTGCCATCAGGGAATCGACCCTGTGGTAGCCGCGGTCATCGCGCTCGGTATGAACCCCCAGGTAGAGGTTAATCTTCGCCGGCGCGGAAAGAGTCAGGGACCGATCGGTCACCGTTAGTGCTCCTCGAGCTGATTGCCGAGCGGGGTAAAGATATGCTCGCCGCTCTCGGGGTCGAACAGCTCGACCTGACCGGTGAGGACATCGATATACTGGTAGGACTGACGCGACTTACGGCCACGGCGCTCGTCGACCTCGACAATGAAGACGGCGGGGTGGACGCTCTTGATGGTGCCCATGCGCTCGACAACGCGGGTGCGGCCCATGTTGGCCTTAACCTTGACGCGATCGCCCACCATATCGGTCAGCTTCTCGTGGATGTCGTCGACGTGATTGACTTCCATCTCTTCCATGAACAGGGCCTCCAGAAGGTGCAATTCAAAAAGGGGATAATACCCCTAAGATAGACAAAACTCTAATACTATAGCACCCTGCTGCCGTCATACGCAAGTAGCTTAAAAAGCCCGGTCCCAAATTGACTACTTACAGACTATCGGTGTCCAAGACGATGGTGAACGGACCGTCGTTGACAAGATCGACTTTCATATCGGCGCCGAAGATGCCATGTGCTACGTGCTCGACGTCCTCGCGCACAAGCGTCAAGAAGTACTCGTAGAGCTCGTTGGCAACATCGGGGGCGCCGGCATCCGTAAACGATGGGCGGCGGCCGTGACGGCAATCGGCGAACAGCGTGAACTGCGACACCACGAGCACCTCGCCGTCGACATCGGCCAGTGCCAAGTTGGTCTTGCCGTTCTCGTCCTCGTTAATGCGCAAGCCCCGGAGCTTGCCCCACAGCTTGTCGGCCTCGGCACGCGTATCGCCATGGCCCACACCCAGCAGCACCAGGTAGCCTCGTCCAATGCGGCCCACGCACTCGCCATCGACCGTCACGCCGGCGTTGAGTACGCGCTGCACCACCGCACGCACGGCCTACTCCTCGCCCGTCAGTTTGGCAGATAGGTGCTCGAGCGCATGGAATCGATGGCTGATGGCGTTCTTCTCGTCCGCCGTGAGCTCGGCCATGGTCTTGCCCGGCGTGTCGACCGGCAGGAACAGCGGGTCATAGCCAAAGCCGTGATCGCCGCGACCCTCGTGCGCGATAACGCCCTCGCAGGCGCCCTCGCCATAGGTAACCAGACCATCCGTGTCGATGAGCGCAACGACACTCATAAAGCGCGCGGTGCGATCCTCGTCGGCAACGCCTTCCAGGTTAACGAGAAGCTTGGCGTTGTTGGCGGCATCGTCTCCGTGCACGCCCGCATAGCGCGCGCTATACACACCTGGCTCGCCGTCCAGGGCATCAACGACCAAGCCAGAATCGTCGGCAATGGCCATAAGACCCGTCTCCTCCACCGCAGCCTGGGCCTTGATGATGGCGTTCTCCAAAAACGTCGTGCCGTTTTCCTCGGGGTCCTCAAAATCGCCCAGCTGGCCGAGCGCTACAAAGCGCACCTCGGGCATAACCTTGCCCAAAATGGCCTCGATCTCGGTGAGCTTATGGGCGTTGCCCGTTGCCACGACGATGGTCGCCGCCGGGTCGAGAGTGTCAATGTCGATCTTCTCAAGTGCCATGACTGGCCTCCCTGTCTCTATAGCAATGCCGCGCCGAGGGCGACGAGGGCCTCTGCCTCTCCCCTCTCAATCAACGGCAGTCTTGTGTCTAGACGTCTCCGCAGATAAAACCTACCAAATTAAACCTGTCCCTTTTTGGTAGGTTAGGCGAGGGCTTGGCGCTGAAGCTCGATGAGCTCGGCGATACCTTTGTCGCCCAGGTCGAGCAGGGCGTTGAGGCGCTTACGGTCGAAGGGCGCCTGCTCGCCGGTGCCCTGGAGCTCGATCATCTCACCGGTGTCGGTGGCGACGAGGTTCATGTCGACCTCGGCATGGCTGTCCTCGGAATAATCCAAGTCGAGCAGAGTGTTGCCGTCGACAACGCCCATGGAGATGGCAGCCACCTGGCCGATAAGCGGGATGCGCTCGATCTTGCCCGCCTCGACCCACATGGCGAGGGCGTCGTGCAGCGCCACCCAGGCGCCGGTGATGCTCGCTGTACGCGTGCCGCCATCGGCCTGAATCACATCGCAGTCGACGGTGACGGTGTACTCGCCGAGCGCCTTCATGTTGACGACGGTACGCAGGCTGCGGCCAATGAGGCGCTCGATCTCCATGGAGCGGCCCTTGCGGTTGGCGTGCTCGCGCTTGCAGCGCTTGCCGGTCGACGCCGGCAGCATGGCGTATTCCGCGGTCACCCAGCCGGCCTTAGCCCCCTTGCGCCAGCCCGGCACGCCCTCCTCGATAGTGGCGGCGCACAGCACGCGCGTGTCGCCGAACTCGGCCAAACACGAGCCGTGGGCGTGCTTCATGACGCCACGGGTGAGCTTAACGGGGCGCAACTCGTTGGCGGCGCGGCCGTTGGCGCGGTTGACCTGCATGTACTCCATAGAAATATCCTTTCGGCAAAAGATGTGGCGAAGGCTTTGGCGGCTGCCTTACATCTATTTCAGCTCATCGATATCGATATGTTCGATGCTCTTGAGCGGCTGACCAAAGATAAAGCTGCCCGCCACCGCAAACTCGGCAATGTTATCGGCCGTCGTGGCAAAACGATGCTGCGGCTCGGCGGCGTCGCCCGCCAGCTGCTCGCGGCGCGTGAGGATATCGGTCAGCTCGCGCGTGGTCTCCTCGGCGGAACTCACGACGCGCACCCCAGGCCCCAGCGCATGGCGGATAGGTCCCACCAACAGCGGGAAATGCGTACAGCCGAGCACCACGGTATCGATACCGTGGTCGCGCAGCGGCTCAACCGTGGCACCCACCAGCGCACGCACGGCAGGCGTATCGAAGATGTCCTCGTTCTCAAGCCACTGTTCCTGCAGATGTGCACCCGAGGCGAGCTCGTGTTCGACAACCTCGACAAAGCTCGAGGCAGGACAGCCGTATACATCGACGCCGGCATCCAGGTCCTGAATGGCGCGCGTGTAGGCGCCCGAGCGAATAGTAAGGTTGGTGGCGAGCACGCCCACGCGACGCGTACGCGTGCTGTTGATTGCCGCACGGGCACCCGGCGCGATCACACCGATCACGGGAACGTCGAGCACCTGCTGGGCCAGACGCAAGGCCGCAGCGGTCGCCGTGTTGCAGGCGATGACCATAATCTTGACGTCGTGCTTCGAAAGCCAACGACCCGCCTGCAACGCAAACGAGCGCACCTCATCCTCGGTACGGGTGCCGTAGGGGCAGCGCTTGGTGTCGCCAAAGTAGTAGACGGACTCGTGCGGCAACGCCGTCGCAATCGCGCGCGCAACCGTCAGACCGCCCAACCCAGAATCGAACACGCCAATCGGGCGCGTGTCACCTGCCGAATTCTCGATATCGGACATTACCTCACCAGTCTCTCTCGAAAAGACATGTCCAAGTGCGGCGGCGGCGCGTTACGAACGCGCCGCGACCAGCAGCTCTGCCGTCGCCGCCCAACCATCGACAATTTTGCCGCGCGTAACGAAAGCGTTCTCGCAAGCAGCCAGGAACTCGGGCGCGCCGACGCTCGTCAGGCCATTCTCGACCAGGCAGAACGTGCCCACGTGATCGGCCATGTAGAAGTCGGACTCGGAATCGCCGAGCGCGAGCGTCTCCTCGCGCTCGATCCCCAGGTGCTCGCAGAAGCGCGCGATGGCAACGCCCTTGTTGAGACCCGCGGGGTTGATGTTGAATGCGCGACCGTCCTCGACGCGATCGAGCTCGAGCGTCGTCGGCTTGGACAGGTGAGTCAGATGGCCGTTGCAAGCCCAGATCAGACCGCAGCCGGCCTCGTCCAGGATGGCCTGAACCTCATCGTCGGGCACATCGCCGCGCATACCGACGGTGACCTCACGGTATTTGTAGCCGGTCGACATGTCGTTGTGATACTCGATCTTGTGCGGCCAGCGGGCGAGGATCTTCTCGCACACGCCGGTCTGCTCGATCACCTGGTGCGGCGTGAGGCCGCAAGAGGAGTCGTAGGGCATGTCGCCGGTCAGATACTCCCAATCGTTGGCTTTGAGGTCGTACATGACCAGGCCGCCCATCTCGCCGATGTAGGAGTTGAGACCGAGCACGCGCGCGTCCTCGTGGATCATGGTACGGTTGCGGCCCGAGGTGGGAACCACCTGAATACCAGCGCGAGCGAGCGCCACGACGGCCTCGACGAGTTTGGTCGAGGGGTTGCCGTCGTTGTCGCGTAGCACGCACGAGCCGGGTGCGAGCATCGTGGCATCCAGGTCGGTAAAGACGTACTTGACCTTGGTCAAGCGCTCGCGCATCTCGCCCGAAAGCTCAGCGACGGTCGGCAGGGTATTGTGGGACATGGTTACTCCGTTTACGTAGAAGGGTTTGGACTTGGACGGCATGTTTTGATTGAGGGAACACGCTTATGGCGACAGCGCACTCAGGGCGCCGCCGCCATCATGGTTCATTATTTAAACTGGGTAACATCGATTAGGCGATTGGCCAGCGAAAGGTCGCTCTCGATGGGCACGAACTCGTCGCCCACGTGCATGAGCTCCTCGTCACCCTTTGCCAGCAGCAAGACAATGGTGGGAGCATCAGGGTTGACGTACTCCTCGCGCGCCGCCTTGAACGCCGCATGCACAGCGGCTTCGCGGTCGAGGATGATCTTGTTCGGCGTATCGTCGGGAACATGTTCGGCAAGCTCGCGACAGACCTTCATCGGGTCCTCGTGAGCCGGGTCCTCGTTGGCAAAGATCATCAGGTCGGAATATGGTGCGGCCTCGCGCGGAAGCTGCTCGCGGCGCTCCTGCGCCTTGCCGCCGGCAGCGCCAAACACTGCGATGACCGGGCTGGCGGGAAACGCGCGCTTGACCGACGAGAAAAGCGAGCGGAACGAAAGCTGGTTGTGCGCGTAGTCGACGACGCAAATCACGCGGCCGTCCTTCGACTCCACGACCTCCATGCGGCCCGGCACACGCAGTTTGGAGAGGCCCTTCTTGATAGCCTCGATACCGATACCGATCTCGCGCGCGGCGGCGATAGCGACCAGTGCATTTTCCACGTTAAAGTCTCCCGCGATACCCAGCAGGACCTTCTCCCCCGCCTCGGACTCGTCGGCACACAGGCCATGCAAGTTGAACTCGATGCTAAAGCCGACCATGCGTACGTCGCTCGCCCACAGGCTTGCCTCGGGATGCTCGACGCCAACGGTCACCAAGCGCTCGGCCGTCGACGCTGCCTCCAGCACACGATCGACCTCTTCGGTGCCCAGATTCACCACGGCGGTCTTTGCCTGGTCAAAGATCCTGAGTTTGCTCTCAAAATAATCCTCAAACGTGGGGTGTTCGATCGGCGAGATGTGGTCGCGGCCGATGTTGAGGAAGCACGCCACGTCAAACGGCAGATTCTCGACGCGTTGGTACTTGAGCGCCTGGCTCGAAACCTCCATGACCATGGACTGGCGACCGGACGTGCGGCAGTTGGCGATATGGCGCCAGACCTCGGGGGCCTCGGGCGTAGTATTGGTGCTCTCGTAGCACTCGATGCCATCGTCGGTACTCACCGAGCCGATCATGCCGCAGGACTCACCCGCCGCCTTGATGATGGACTGGAGCATAAAAGCGGCCGTGGTCTTTCCCTTGGTGCCGGTGATGCCCACGATCTTGACGTCGCGGTCGGGACGGTCGTAGACCTCCGGCGGCAACAGGGCCATGGCCGTGCGAACACTATCAACAACCAGCATCGCAGCACCGCTCTCCTGCGCCAGCGGCTCCAGAGACTCGACCAGCGACTCCTCGCACACAAATGCGACGGCGCCCGCATCGAGCGCCATGCTCAAAAACGCGGGCTTAAAGGCAGCACCTTTGCAAAAGAACACGTCACCTGCCGAGACCGCGCGCGAATCAAACGAGCAGCCGGTCACGGCACGCTCGTCAACCTGCTCTGATGCGCGCAGCTCGCCGCACACATCGAGAAGCTTGGCAAGCGTATCGACCGTGGTCACGGTCGCGGAATCCGAATGGTGCATCTTTCACCTTTCTCAGCCATTTGGCAGGGACGGTTTTATAGTAACTGAAACGCACCCACGCAAAAACGGCTCCCGGAGGAGCCGTTACACGCAGGCGTTCGTAAGCCGAGGCTAGGCAGCCTGAACAGCGGGCTGGTCCTCGTCGATAAAGAAGCGCTTGTACCACACCAGGAACACGAGCGGCGTATAGATCTTGCGCTGGAAATCGCCCTTGCCCGCAAAGTGCAGATCGAGCAGGTGCATGAGCTCGTCGGTATCGAAGAACTCGCTTGCCCACGGCGCGGTGAAGTACTCCTTGACATAGTCGTACCACTTTTGCTCGCGCAGCCAGTAGACGATCGGCACCGGGAAGCCCACCTTGGGACGGGTGGCCCACTCATCGGGCAGCGACTTGTTGGCAGCGTGGCGGAGTACCTGTTTGTTGCCGTTCTCGTTGATGCGGTAGCGGTCGGGAATGTGCTCGGCGAACTCCATAACCTTGCGATCCAGGAAGGGTACGCGCAGCTCCAGCGAATGCGCCATGCACATCTTGTCGGCCTTGAGCAGAATGTCGCCCGGGAGCCACATGTTCATGTCCAGGTACTGCTTCTTGACCAGCTCGGGCTGACCCTTCACGCGCGCATAGATGGGAGCGGCAAGCTCAAAGGCGCCGTCGCCGGTGTTGTACTCGGGCTTGAGCACGCCGTCGACCTCGCGCTCCGGCCATACCAGAGCCTGTCCCAGGAACGACTTCTCGGGGATCTCGGCACCCTTGACCAGGAAGTTATGTCCCTTGAAGTACGGCATATGCAGCGCCAGGTTACCGAGCGCGCGACGGATGGGCAGCGGCACCATCTTTTTGTACTTGCGCACCGGGACCGTGTCCTCGTAGTAGGCGTAGCCGCCAAAAAGCTCGTCGGCACCTTCACCCGAAAGCACGACGGTGACGTCCTTGCGGGCCATCTCGGCCAAGAACCACAGCGGTACGGAAGACAGGTTGGACTGCGGCTCGTCCATGTGATACTGGATGTCCTCGAGCGCACCGAAGAACTCGTCGGCGGTAATCATCTTGCGAACGTTCTCGACGCCGAGCTTATCGGAAAGCTCCTTGGCGTAGTTGGTCTCGTTGAAGTTCTTGTAGTCAAAGCCCACCGAGAAGGTCTTGTCGGGCATGAGGCAAGCGGCGATGTAGCTGGAGTCGACGCCACCGGAGAGGAACGACGCGACCTTGACGTCGGCGATACGATGGGCCTCGACGCTCTCGTGCACGACCTCGTCCAGCTCATCGACATACTCTTCGAACGGCTTCTCGACGGCAGAGTAATCGCAATCCCAGTAGCGCTCGATGTTCATCTTGCCGGTCGGGATATCGACGGTAAAGTAGTGCGCCGGCGGCAGCTTGTAGACACCCTCGAAGAAGGTCTCCTCGGTTGCCGAATACTGCAGCGTCATGTACGGACGCAGGGCCTTTTTGTTGACCGCCTTGTGGAAGTGCGGGTAGTCCAGGAAGCTCTTGATCTCGGAACCAAAGAGCACGCCCGGAGCGCCGTCGCCCGCATCGGCCATGGGATAGTAGTAAAGCGGCTTGATGCCAAAGATGTCGCGGGCGCCAAAAAGCTTGTTCTTCTTTTTGTCCCAGATGACGAAGGCGTACATACCGCGCAGGCGATCGAGGACGGCCTCGCCCCACTCCTCGTAGCCGTGTAGGAGGCTCTCGGTGTCGGCGCCGCAGTGGAACTTGTAGCCCTTGGCCTCGAGCTCGGAACGGAGTTCTTGGAAGTTGTAGATCTCGCCGTTGAAGACAATGACGACGCTACCGTCCTCGTTGGCCATGGGTTGGGCGCCAGCCTCGGTCAGGTCGAGGATCGACAGGCGGCGGAAGCCGAGGGCAACGCGGCCGTCGATAAACTGACCGCCCATGTCGGGACCGCGATGGACGATGCGGTCCATCATCTTGGTGAGCACCTCGGATTGGTTATCCGTCCCACCGACAAAACCGACAAAACCGCACATATACTATCCCCTCTGCTGTTGCTGGGCATCAAATCGAATCAGTAGCTTTTGAGTATACCCGAGGGCGTAAAGAGGGGCGGAATGTTCAGGCAATCTCAACTGAATCAGCTCCGCTGTGACACGCACGAGTTACCTTTAATGGATATGAGGTGAATGAGGCGATTGTTTTGCTATACTCTCTCCGCACGGGCGATTGGCGCAACGGTTAGCGCAGGTGCTTTACACGCACAAGGCTGGGGGTTCGAATCCCTCATCGCCCACCACTGAATTGGAAACGGTCCTCGAAAGGGGGCCGTTTTTGTTTGGGCCCATTTCATGGGATTCGAACCTGACAGGGTGCGGAGCTGAGGAAACGCGAAGCGTTTTCCAGCGCAGCACGCGAGGGCCGTAGGCCCGAAGCGGATGCGGGCGGCGCCAGCCGCACGCGACATCCCTCATCGCCCACCACTGAATTGTTAGGCCCCCAGCGATGGAGGCCTTTCTTTTTTTCAGGCCCATCGCAGAGGGATTCGAACCCGCCAGCACGTCTGTCACAAAGGCCGTGGCCAAAAAATGGCAAAAATGAGTACTGCTACTTTGTTTGCAACATATAAAAAGATAGTATTTGCCTAAGTTACGCAACATATGTACATTATAAGGACTAACAGTTGGATCAAAATCGTGCATTCATCGCCATTTCGACTTGCCATCTGGCCTTATTAGTCCAAAACTGCTGCGACCAAATCGGTAACAGTACTCATATTTGATGTTTTTTGACCAGCAGGTCTCCCTGCCTTAGCAAATCTAAGGCAAAACGGGCTCCAGACCGTTGAATCGTGCCGCATATGGCACGTCCGCAGTCCGGAACCCGGTCCAAATTGAGTTATTGCGCTGCGTTAGCCCAAAACGCCCGACAGGATCTCAATCAGACTGTCCACGTCGGCTTCCTCGCAGACGAGCGGCGGCAGGAAACGCAGCGTATGGGCACCCGTAGCGTTAATCACGGCACCGGCGGCCAGCGCGCGGGCAACAATATCATGCGCATCGCCCGCAGCGTCATCCAAGTCGCATCCGAGCATCAGGCCGCGGCCACGAATCTCAACCACGTGCGGGAGCTTGGCCAGCGCCTGCTCCATATAGGCGCCTACCTTGGCAGCATGGTCGGCATAATCGCCGCGCACGAGCGCGGAGAGCGTCGCGGCACACGCCGCGATGGCCAAGCAGCTACCGCCAAAGGTCGAGCCGTGGTCGCCCGGCTTAAACACGTCGGCAATCTCCTTCTTTGCCACGACGGCACCCATGGGCACGCCATCGGCAATGCCCTTGGCAAGGCTCATGATGTCGGGCTCCACGCCATAGGTTTGGAATGCAAACGGCTTGCCGGAGCGGAAGATGCCGCACTGGACCTCGTCGGCGATAAGCACGGCGCCCACTTCGTGTGCCAGGTCGCGCGCTGCCGCCATAAACTCCTCGGTCATAGGGTGCACGCCACTCTCACCCTGGATCGGTTCGAGCATCACGGCACAAATTTCGCTCCCCAGCTGCTTAAAGATCGCACGCAGCTCATCGACATCGTTGGGCGTGCAGGCCACAAAGCCACCCGGCAGCGGACGGAAACTATCCTGCAGCCAATCCTGCATGGTGGCGGCAATGGTCTCGAGCGTACGGCCGTGAAAACCGCCGCGCATGCACACGATGGTGTTACCGCCGTTACCGGCACGCTTGGCGTACAGGCGCGCGAGCTTCATCGAGCCCTCGTTGGCCTCGGCGCCGGAGTTAGCAAAGAACGTCTCCCACACCTGCTCGCCCGCAGCCGGGGCACCAAGAGCAGCTGCCGTGGTCTCATCGCCGGCGGCAATGGCATCGGCAAGCACGCGCGCACCATCTACGTCGTCGTTAGCAAGCTTGGACAGCAGCGCCGCGACCTGTCCACGCTGCTCGATGTAGAAGTAATTGGAGACATGCATGAGCTTTTTGGTCTGTGCCTCGAGCGCCGAGAGCACAGCCAGGTTGCCATGACCTAGGCTGCACACGCCGATGCCGGCAAGAAAGTCGAGGTACTCACGGCCATCGTCGCCGGTGAGCTTCATGCCGTGACCCTCGACAAACTCGACCGGAGAGCGGCCAAAGGTATGCATAACGTAATGGGATTCAAGCGATTGCTGAGCTGCAAGTGACATGGGATGCCTTTCGTTGAGCGCCGGACGGCGCAGACCTATGGGTGCAGGAATGGGGCGGCTGCGGGTCAGCTAGACCGTCTGAAGCTTCTCGACCTCGTCAAGGTTCTCGGTCAGACGCGCAGCAAACGTCGAAAGCGGATGCGGATGTGTATCGAACTCGTAAGCCGTCTCGGTGGAATGGATCACGGTACCGACGCCGGCATCGGTCAGCAGCTCCAGCAGCAGCGAATGCGGCGTGGTGCCGTTGATGATGTGGGCACGAAATACGCCGCCGGTAAGCGCATCGACGGCCGCGCGCAGCTTGGGAATCATGCCCTTATCGACCTCGCCGCCGTAGAGCATTTCGTTAACCTCGTCGAGCGTTAGGTTGGAGATAAGCGAGTCCTTGTCGCTAAAGTCCTTGTACAGGCCATCGACATCGGTCAAAAAGATCACCTTATGCGCGTGGAGCGCCGCGGCAACGGCACCGGCGGCGGTGTCGGCGTTGATGTTGAAGAAACCGCCGTCCTCCCCCGCCGCGACGGTAGCGATGACGGGGATGTACTCGCTATCGAGTAAGCGCTCGATATAGTCGGTGTTGACGTGCGTCACTTTGCCCACGCGACCGAGCTCGGGGTCGAGCGGCTCGGCGATGAGCGTGCCGGCATCGCTGCCCGACACGCCCACGGCCAGGTTGCCGTGGTGGTTGATGGCAGCAACCAGCTCCTGGTTAACCTTGCCGCCCAGCACCTCGCGCACGATATCCATAGTCGCCGGCGTGGTCACGCGCTGGCCGTTCTTAAACTCGATGGGAATATCGTAATGGCTCAGTGCCTCGTTGATGGCCTTGCCGCCGCCGTGCACGATGACGGGGCGCATACCGATGATCTTGAGCAAAACGATGTCGCTCATCACGTCGCGGCGCAGCTGCTCATCAACCATGGCGGCTCCGCCATATTTGATAACAACCGTCTTGCCGGTCAGGTTCTTAATCCACGGCAGCGCCTCGAACAGCAGCTGCGCGGTTGCTTCGTTGGATTCGCTCGAACGACAATCGCGTGCGAATTTCATAATCTGCCTCGTCTTTCGTATCGTTATCGCGCCGTGCTCCGCTGTCCGCAATCGCGGCAAGATGCGCAGCGTGCCTGGAATCTAGGAACGGTAGTCGCCGTTGATGGAGATGTACTCATGCGTGAGGTCGCAGGTCCACACGGTCGTTGCCGCGTCGCCTGCGCCCAGGTCGGCCGAGATCACGATCTCGGGCGCCTCGAAACGTCGTAGAGCCTCGTCCTCGTCAAAGGGAACAGTCAGACCGTCGCGACAGACGGGCATGCCCATCATGTCGATGGAAACGTCTTCCTGATTAAACTTCACGCCGCACTTGCCAAGCGCCATAGCAACACGGCCCCAGTTGCAGTCGTGGCCGGCGATGCAGGTCTTAACGAGCGGCGAGTTGGCAACGGCGCGGGCGGCGATATCGGCCTCCTCGTCGTTCACGGCGCCGGTAACGTTGACCGTAACAAGCTTGGATGCGCCCTCACCATCGGCGGCGATATTGCGCGCCAGGCTCTCGCACACCTCGTGCACAGCAAATGCCAACTCGTCAAAGGCATCGGAGCCCTCGACGATAGGCTCGACATCTGCGGCAGCGGCGCCGGAGGCAAGCATGATGCAGGTGTCGTTGGTTGAGGTGTCGGAATCGACCGTTACCTTGTTAAAGGTCTGCTTGACGGTCGAGAGCAGCAGGGTATGAAGTGCCGCAGGCTCGACGGGGGCATCGGTGGTGATAACTGCGATCATGGTGGCCATGTTGGGCATGATCATGCCCGAGCCCTTGCACATTCCACCTACCGTATAGACATTGCCCGCATGACCCGCAGCCTCGCTGACGTAGGCCACGGCGTACTCCTTGGAGTGCGTGTCGGTCGTCATGATGGCGCGAGCGGCATCGGCGCCACCGTGGGCGGAGAGCGCCTCGTAGGCAGCAGGAATGGCGGTCTCAAACGTGTCGATCGGCAGAATCTGGCCAATCACACCCGTGGAGGCAACCAGAATCTGCTGGGGCTCGCAGCCGATGACCTGCGATGCGATGCTGCACGTCTCGCGCGCGCATGCAAGGCCGGTCTCACCCGTGGCGGCGTTGGCATTGCCAGAGTTGACCGAAACGCCGGCGATGATACCGTAGCCCTTGTCGGCACCGCCCAGGTTGGCACGGCTCACCTGCACGGGCGCCGCACAAAAGCGATTGGTGGTAAACACGCCGGCACCGGGGCAGGGTTTATCGGGCACGACAAGCGCGTAATCCAGACGCTCGGGGTTCTTGCGGAACCCAGCGTGGATGCCTGCAGCCTTAAAACCAGCCGCAGCCGTAACGCCGCCCTCGACGGCGCGAATCTTGATATCAAACAGCTCAGTATTCATCGTCTTTATGGCTCCTTATGTCAAACAAAAAACGGACATCGGTTGGTGCGCCATGCCAGTCGTGATCATGAGACCAGCTTAAGAGTGGCGCCCCACTCGATGCCCGACTACCAAATCGTTAACAATCGAATGTGCTACACCGGGCACGCCACTGTGGGCAAGCCTCGTCGCTCGTCAAAGCCAAAGACGATATTGGCGCACTGGACCGCTTGGCCCGCAGCGCCCTTGCACAGATTGTCGATGGCGCCCGTCGCCACCAGCACGCCCGCGCGCTTATTGAGCGCGAGGCCAATCTGGGCGGCGTTGGTGCCGACAACCGAAGCCGTCTTGGGCTGCTGGCCAGCATCGAGCACGCGCACAAAGGTGCGACCGGCATAGAACTGCTTGTAATAGTCGACAACGTCCTCAAGAGCCAAGGAGTCGATGGCCTGCGGCGCGAGCGGCATCGTCACCGTGGAGAGCAGACCACGCTTGAGCGGTGCCAGGTGCGGGGTAAAGACGACGCGATCGGTCAGGCCAAGGATTTGCTCAATCTCGGGCGTGTGGCGATGCTTGCCCACGCCGTAGGCCTCCAAATTCTCGTCGGCGCTGCAAAAATGCGTACGAGCGTTGCAGGACTTGCCGGCACCCGTCACACCGCTGATGGCATCGACAATCACGGGACCGTTCTCGGCCACCCAGCCCGCACGCACGGCAGGAGCGGCAGCAAGGCTCGTTGCGGTGGGATAGCAGCCGGCGCAGGCAACCAGCACGGGTTTGCCGTCGGCATGATCGGATGCAGCGGTCTCCAAATCCTGGGAGAACAGCTCGGGCAGACCGAAGGCGCGGGTCTTGAGCAACTCGGGGCTCGTGTGCTTGGCGGCATACCAGGCCTCAAAGGTGGCCGGATCGCTCAGGCGATAGTCGGCCGAGAGGTCAATGCAGGAGACTCCCGCGGCAAGCAGGGCGGGCACCTGAGCCATGGCCGCGGTATGCGGCACGGCCAAGAAGACGGCGTCGCAGGATTTAAGCTCGGGGGCGTCATGCGTGGTGAAAACCAGATCGCTCACGCCAGCAAAGCTCGGATACACCGCGGACAACGGCTGGCCGGCATCGGCGTTGGACGTAATGGCGACAAGTTCAAACTCGGGATGACCGAGCACGAGGCGAATGAGCTCGGCTCCGGCATATCCAGCCGCGCCGACGATTCCAACCTTCAAAGACATATCAGACTCCTTGTCTGCGATTTATGCACCGATGCGCATTTCGCAGCGGTCGTTATGAAGTGGGTTGAAACTTTAGCACCAAAAGATGCATTAACACGTAAATGGTTTACATATTCATGCATTGAAACATTCCCGACACATTCGCTTGAAGGAATTGACAAATGGAGCGGGCCCCGTATTGACCGGCGCTCCTAACGGCGCCGGGCAATACGGGGCCCGCCCATGCGAAAACCAAGTTGTTAGGATGAGCCAGCTGGCTAGAGCTCGACCGGCACCCATTCGTCGTGATTGCAGATAAAAGCCTCGGGATCCTCGACGCTAAAGAAGACGAGCGTGGGGTCGTTAGGCCCCTCATAGTGCTCGCCCAGGCGCTCTAGATGCTTCCACCCGGCTTCGCGCATTTCGTCTAAGGCCCGGTCATCCAAGCCGGCACGCCCGCGCAAGATGAGCCAGCCATGGCCCGGCCACCAACTCGTGGCCTCAAAGCGCTGATTTTGTAGCAGCTCTTGCCACACGTCTTTGGTGCGCGCTGTTACAAACCACAGCTTGCCATCCTGGATCTGCGCAAACGAAAACGGACGCACATGAGGCTGTCCGTCAACGCTCGTCGCCAAATACCATGCCGGCACCGACGTCAGATACTCCAACACCGTATTCAATCCGTCCATGTGTCCTCCTGGCACTAGCTAATTCAGAACGGGTAGTAAATTTGAGACGCGCTAGAGCTCCAGGCGCTCCTCGCTGCCGTCGATATCACAGAAGCGCGCGGCAATGTTGCGGACCGAAAAGAAAGCAAGGCGGCCGTCGTTGGCGCTATCGTGTTCCTCGCCGATGCCCACCATGTGTTTAAAACCCGCCTGGCGTACCTTGTCGCTCACGACCGCATCGTCCTCGAGCACGGCCTCGCCGGTCAGTACAATCCAACACTCCCCCGGTTTCCAACCCGAAACCTCAAACTTGGGGTTCGCGCTGAGCTCGGCCCACACATCCTTGTCGCGCGATGTGCAAAACCACAGCTTACCGTCATCGACCATGGCAAATGAAAACGGCCTCACGCGAGGCTGATACCCGTCGGCCACATCGGTCGTGGCCAGATACCACGCCGGAATGCGCCTGAGATACGAACAGGCACGCTCAAGCTGAGCCGTGCGGTCGTTGTCGGTCATAGGGACCCCTTTCTTGCGCTCGAATCGCGCCTAAACAAGTTGAAGGTTGATGACGATGACACACGCGAGCAGCAGCGCCGTCACCACCGCGGCCAGTGCATCCCCGCGGCCAAACGCAAGTGCATGCAGACGCGTGCGTCCCCGTTCGCCGTGATAGCAGCGCGCATCCATGGCGGCCGAAAGCGTCTCGGCATGACGGAACACGCCGGTGAACAGCGGAATCGCCACACTGCCGAGCATGCGCACACCGCCGAGCGGACCGCCCGTCACGCGCGCGCCGCGGCTTGCCTGCGCGTCCGCCGTCTGCTTCATCTCGGTGGCGAACTGCGGCATAAAGCGCAACGCGATACCCATAATCATGCCGAGCTCGTGCGCAGGAAGTCCCACACGCGCAAACGGCGCGAGTAGGCGCTCAAAGCCCGCGGTGAGGTCGAGTGTCGGTGTGGTGAGCGTAATGGCGCTCATGCCGGCCATCATCAAGCTCAGGCGGCACGCCATAAAGGCGGCGGAGTGCAGCGAGCCCTCGCTTATCTGCAAACAGCCAAGCTGCCACAGAATGCGCCCGCTCTGGTCGGAAAACAGGTTGAGCACCGCGACCACCACGACAATCGCCAGCAATGGTGCCATCGATGATAGGACCCGGCGCAACGGCACCCGGGACACGGTATAGATCAGGACAACGAAGATTGCGACCGGGGCCAGTCCGCGGAAGCTGCTGACTGTGAGCGTCGTGATCAGAAACACAAAGCCCAAGAGCAACTTAGTTCGCGGGTCCAGGCGGTGGATCGCACTATCGCCGGGATAGTAGCTACCAAACGAAAACGCCTCCATTAGCAGCCCTCCTCTCGCGCGACCGTCTTTGATTTAGCAATGTCCGCGACGTTAGAAGGACCGCCCGAGCGACCGATTAGCAGGTCCACCAACTCGTCTGCCAGCGACTCAACCGTATAGAGGCCGTCAAAGCGCAGCGGCACGCCTGCCTTCGCAAGCGCCAGCGCCATGCGCTGGGCAGCGGGAACACCCAAGCCGATTGATTTAAGCTCATCCGCATGCGCAAAAACCTGAGCGGGCGTGCCCTCGGCAAACACCGCGCCTTCGTTCATTACGACGATGCGGTCACAGCAATTGGCCAGGTCATCCATACTATGTGAAACCATGACAACGGTCAGGCCATCGAGGTGAAGTCGATCGATAAGCTCAAGGAAATCCCTGCGCGCCGCCGGATCGAGCCCCGCCATGGGCTCATCGAGCACCAGGACTTCGGGCTCCATGGCGAGCACGCCGGCGAATGCCACACGCCGTTGCTGACCGCCCGAAAGCTCAAAGGGACTCTTGTCGCCTATCGCGGCGAGGTCGAGGCCCACGCGCGTAAGCGATGATGCGACACGGCGCGCAACCTCGTCTTGCGGCAGACCAAGGTTGCGCGGGCCAAACGCCACGTCCTGCGCCACGGTCTCAGCAAATAGCTGGCGCTCGGGATATTGAAACACCACGCCGACCTTGGCCTTAACCGCGGCGGCGTCTTTCTTGTTTGACAGATCGAGCCCCAGCGCGCAAACGCTTCCCTCCTGGGGGCAAATCAAACCGTTGAGATGCTGGACCAGCGTCGACTTACCCGAACCGGTATGACCTGCCAAGCCCAGGAACTCGCCGCGACGCACCGTCAGCGATACATCACGCAGTGCCCACGGGCTGCTGGGGTCGTTTCCCCAGAGAGCCTGTTTGTTCGATTTGCCCGCAGTGGCCGAGCGCTTATGCCAGCGGCGGCGCTCGCGCGGACTGAGCGAATAACTGTACGAAACACGGGCTAGCTCGATGACGGGCTCCGACGCGTTGTCCTCGTTGTCTACCGGAACAGTGCCGTCAGCGATTTCCAACTGGGATACGGAAGACTGCCCCGCGATGTCTACCCCACTTCGCTCGGCATAAGTCTGCGCAACCTCGGCGACCATATCCACCTCGCGCACCTGCGCATGAACAGGCACGCCCTTCGCACGAAGCGCCATGCCCAAACGGCACGACGCCGGCATATCTAGGTTGAGCTCCGCGAGCTCATCTGCCCGCGTCAGAATCTCCTCGGGCGTGCCCAACATGGCAACTCGTCCCGCCTGAAACACCGCGATGCGATCTGCCTCGGCGGCTTCTTCCATAAAGTGCGTAATCATCACGATGGTCATGCCGCGATCGTGCAACGCGCGGCAAGCCTTCATGAGACCCTTGCGTCCACGCGGATCGAGCATCGAGGAGGCCTCGTCCAATATGAGCACGCGCGGTTCCATGGCAAGCACGCCGGCAAGCGCCACGCGCTGCTTTTGGCCGCCCGAAAGCGCATGGGTCTCGTGGCGCTCAAAGCCCACCAGGCCCACGCCCTTCAGCGCCTCGCGCACGCGCTGCGCAATTTGCGCCGATGGCACGCCAAGGTTTTCGGGACCGAACGCAACGTCATCTTCGACAAGCGTTGCCACCAGCTGGTCGTCGGGATTCTGGAATACCATGCCCGCGGTCGAACGAATGTCGTAGACCAGCTCGGGGTCGGACGCATCCATGCCGTTGATGCGTACCGTGCCCGCATCGGGTTGCAACAGCGCATTCAGATGCTTGGCAAACGTCGACTTGCCCGACCCATTGCCACCGAGGATGCAGAAAAACTCACCGTCCTCGATGTTCAGATCGACACCGTCGAGTGCCGACACGGCACCGTCATAGCTAAAGGAAACGCCCCGACACTCAATCATGCGCGGCCTTTGACCTGGTCCTTTTTAGGCGTGATGAGGTTGGAGACTGCTTTATACACCGCCAGCGTCAACACCGAGTTAAGCACGGTCTTGATAAGGTTGAACGGCAGTACGGCAGGAATCATGAGCGGAGCGATCACATCGACCGAGCCATACCAGAACCATACGCCAATGGTAAGGTTTGCGACCATAGACAGCGCTGTAGCGGCAATGACGCCGAGCACCAGGCCAATCACGGCACCCTTATAGGTATGCATCTTCTGGTAGACGATAGCCGCGGGCAAAATGTAGCCCAGCGTGGCAACCAAGTTCATAAGCGCACCGACCCAGTCACCCGTAGTGAGCGCATGGATAACGATTGCCATAGCAGCAACAGCGGTACCGGAACCGGGGCCATATGCAAACCCGCACACCATCGCCGGAACCAGCGACGGGTCATACGTCAAAAACGGCGCCGAAGGAAGGATGGGCAGCTGCACGTACATAAACAGGGCGCCCAAGGCACACATCAGCGCCATGGTAACGAGCTGTTTGGTGCTCCACCTATTCGTATTCTCAAAATGGATATGCTGCGACTGTTCAGACATTAAGATCACCTGCCTCTTTCATCCGGACTCTAACCGTTGGTACTGGGATCTCACCAGTTCAGCCGGCATGCGAACCAACACACGCACGGGTCGCGGACTCATCGGCTCAGTCGCAGGCACCTCGCCTGCTCCACGGCGCCCCTTTGGCACCGCCCGATTTACCGCCAGTGGGGAATTCCACCCCGCCCTGAAACAGCAATTGCAAGTGTAGCACGAGCAATCGTTCACGCAAGTATGCCAAGGGTAATTTGTAGTGGGGACCAGTTGCCGCAACAACCACATTCCCCACCCATCCCAAAGTAGCGCGCCTTTCGCGCGAAGCGCGAAACAGCGAAGGGGACACGTACTCCCATCAACCACGTCCTTCTCCGCGAGCCGACCTCAAGGCCGCAAACGCAGGGAATCCGGGGGCGTGACGGGGGTTTCTCTCCGGAACATTTCCGCAGGACGCAAAGAGGCTCCGCAGCGCGAAGCGCGATGCGGAGCCTCTTTGCATGTCCGAGGACGTTCCGGAGAGAAACCCCCGTCACGCCCCCGGATTCCCGGTGGGAGTTCTAGACCTTGTCGGCCTTAGTACATACCGCCGCCCTGCTGACCAGCGGTGGCAGCAGCGATAGCGTCCTCAAGCTGAGTGTTCTTGGGCACATCGGAGACGGTGGCCTCGGTGATGAGGATCAGGCTGGCGACAGAAGCAGCGTTCTGCAGGGTGACGCGGCTGACCTTGACGGGGTCGAGGACGCCCATCTCGATCATGTCGCCCCACTCACCGTTGGCAGAGTTGAGACCCTGGCCGGCGGGCAGCTCGGCAACCTTGTCGACCACGACGGCGCCCTCAAAGCCAGCGTTCTTGGCGATGGTAGCAACCGGAGCAGTCAGAGCCTTCTTGACGATGTCGACACCGATCTTCTCCTCGGGGTCGTCAATCTCGACAGCATCGAGCGCAGGAGCAGCGTCCATGAAGGCGACGCCGCCACCGGCGACGATACCCTCCTCGACAGCAGCGCGGGTAGCCTGCAGGGCGTCCTCGACGCGATGCTTGATCTCCTTGAGCTCGGACTCGGTAGCAGCGCCGACCTTGATGACGGCAACGCCACCGGAGAGCTTGGCCAGGCGCTCCTGGAGCTTCTCACGGTCGAAGTCAGAGGTGGTGTTCTCCATCTCACCCTTGATCTGAGCGATACGAGCGTCGATGGCCTCCTTGGAGCCAGCGCCGCCGACGACGACGGTGTTGTCCTTGGAGATGGTAACGGACTTAGCGGTACCGAGCATATCGGCAGTGATGTCAGCGACCTTCACGCCCAGCTCGTCCAGAGCGGCCTGACCACCGGTGAGGACGGCGATGTCCTCGAGGATACGCTTGCGGCGATCGCCGTAGCCCGGAGCCTTGACGGCGCAGACGTTGAGGGCGCCACGGATCTTGTTGAGAACCAGGGTAGGCAGAGCCTCGCCGTCGATGTCCTCAGCGATGATGAGCAGGCCACGGCCAGCGCGCTGGACAGCCTCGAGAACGGGCATAATGTCCTGAACGCTGGAGATCTTCTGGTCGGTGATGAGGATGTACGGATCCTTCATCACGGCCTCCATGCGGTCGTTATCCGTGACGAAGTAAGCGGAGACATAGCCCTTGTCGAACTGCATGCCCTCGACGGTGTCGATGGTGATGTCGAACGTCTGGGAATCCTCGACGGTGATGACGCCGTCCTTGCCCACGACCTCCATGGCCTCGGCGATCTTCTCACCGACCTCGGGGTCACCGGCAGAGATGGTACCGACGGAAGCGATCTGCTCCTTGGTCTCGACCGGCTTGGCCTGCTTCTTCATCTCGGCGACGGCGGCGTTAACGGCCTTGTCGATGCCGCGACGGATGGCCAGCGGGTTGGCGCCAGCGGCGACGTTGCGCAGACCGTCGTTGACGATGGCCTGGGCGAGCAGGGTTGCGGTGGTGGTGCCGTCACCCACGGTGTCGTTGGTCTTGGTGGCGACCTCCTTCACCAGCTGAGCGCCCATGTTCTCGATGTTGTCCTCGAGCTCGATCTCCTTGGCGACGGAAACGCCGTCGTTGGTGATGGTCGGGGCACCGAACGTGCGCTGCAGCGCAACGTAGCGACCCTTGGGGCCCATGGTGACGGTAACGGCGTCGGCCAGAGTGTTGACGCCCTTGGCAAGCTTAGCGCGGGCATCGGTGTTGAACGTAATGTTCTTTGCCATGGTAGGTAATCCTCCAAAAGAAATGTGACTCGCGTCGCCGCTTCCGAGTCCTATGCGGCGGGCGCGTTCAAAGACGAATCAGAGATTCTGACGAGACTAGGCCTCGACGACGGCGTAGATGTCGTCGGCGCGCATCAGCAGATACTTCTCGCCGTCGACCTTGACCTCGTTGCCACCGAACTTACCGTAGATGACAACGTCGCCAACCTTGACGTCCATGGGGATGCGCTCACCCTTGTCGTTGACCTTGCCGGCGCCAACGGCAACGATGGTGCCACGCTGCGGTTTCTCCTGAGCGTTGCTGGCGATATACAGACCAGAAGCGGTCTTCTGCTCGGCCTCGTCGGGCTTGACCAGAACACGATCTGCAAGCGGCTTCAAAGACGACATGCTTGTCTCCTCCTTTTTGGGCCGCGCGGTTATGCCACGCGAATTAACCCTTTTTGTTTGCGTACGCGTTGAATGGTACCCACGAATGGCGGGTTATACAACACGGAGTCAAAAAATCTTATTTTTTGGCACTTAGATTTTCTGAATGCCGGGGGATAACTTAGCGGTGGCTCCCGTGTGGCTCCGGAGGGGCGGGGCATAAGGTTTCCTGCTCGGGCAGTCCTGCTCGCACGAAGGCCACATTAAGTGGCCTTCGGCTCGTGCGGAACTCGCGATAAACCTTATGCCCCGCCCCTCCGGAGCCACACGGGAGGCAGGTTAACTAATTCGAGCCCGGCATTCAGAAAAGTCAGTGCAGCAAAATGGCGATGCGGATAGGAACGTGGGCATGGTTTTCGCTACGCGCACGGGTCCCCTGGGGAGCGCCGTGCATTTTTGGGAGTATTCAGCAAGCCAGGACGGCTGCATACACGCCGGACACACCATATTGGTCCCAAGGACGCCTTCGACCGGCGATTTGAGTCGGCAGGCAAACCCCGCCAGGACAAAAAGGCATGCTTCGCGCCGCGCCGGACCCCAAAATGACGTCAATCTCCGCAACGTTACTCAGCCGCAGCGGCACCGGCAGAGCTCGCGGTACTGAATACTCCGTTTTTTGCACGGCACGGGCGGGGGTACATCAGGATCAGGAAGAATATCCCAGCCTTTTTATGCAATCTGTAATGGGAAGTATGCAAAACACCAAGAGGCAGCATTGCTGATGTCCAAATTGAGCGCGCAGGGCAGCGGCGCATCCGCCCTGTGCCCAAATCCATCAGAGCGGGGACGCTCCTAACAAATCCCCACCGGCAAACAAACGCGACTCGAGCGCTATCCCAAAATAGGCTGTCCGAGCCGCGCTTAACGGTACGGCATGAATACTTAGCGCTCGTAAATCAAGTTACCTGCCAGGTAGGTGGCCTGAACTTTTGTGGCCTGGAGGTCTTGGGGGTCAACGGTGAGCGGGTTTTGGTCCAGGACTACCAGATCGGCGTATTTGCCGGGCTCCAGGCTGCCGAGGTTTTGCTCGTCGCCCGCTGCGTACGCGCTGCCCAGAGTGTAGTTGCGCAGGGCCGTTGCTGCATCGATGCGCTCGCTCGGCAACCAGCCGCCCTCGGGCCAGTGGCTTTTGGGGTCCTGGCGCGTGATAGCCGTGTAGAGCACGTTCATGCTGGTAACAGCTGTTATGGGGCTATCGGTGCCGAAGGCTTGGCGAATGCCGCGCTGCTTATAGGTTGCGAACGGCCACATGATGCGGCTGCGCTCCAAGCCCAGGTCGCGCTCCGGACCACCCGGATCGAGCGTGATATGGCAGGGCTGGCTCGAGGCAACCACGTCGAGCTTGCGCAGGCGGTCGATGTCCTCGGGCAGAAGGTTCTCCAGATGCTCAAGCGTGTTATGACCGTGCTGGGGCAGGCCGTACAGTTCGGCGGCCTCCTCAAAGATATCCAGCGCGGCATGAATCGCACCGTCACCGATGACGTGGATGCGAACGGTGTGACCGCGCTCCGCGGCAGCGAGGACCAGCTTGCGCATACGCTCGGCAGGAACCGTCAGGCGACCTTGATCGCCCGGGAAGCGCGGGTTGGTATAGGGCTCGGTGAGATATGCCGTGTGTTCGCTCGACACGCCGTCGAAGAACTGCTTGAAGCCCCGGGCTGAAAGACTGTCTCTTATACACATCTCCGAGCCCACGAGACTAAGGCGAATATCGTA